>JAMOUF010000155.1 GCA_027068245.1 Campylobacterales bacterium
AACCCATCATCTTAACATCTTTCAAGTCCGCCTTTTCGTTTTTCAAAATATTCAAATCGATTCTTATCTGCTTATGGGCAATCTCTGCCAGTGCCTCCGCCAACTCTACGCTTAGTCCGTGCACCAGATGGTATTCGTGGTATCTGCCCTCTTTAAAAAGTTTCGCCTCATACTCGCTGAACTTCCATCCGGCACTGACGCAGGTAAACGCCGCCACATCGTGCCTATCGTGGTGAAAATAGTCAGATATAGCTCTATGTGGCTTTTTGCGCTGCCTTGGAAAGGTAAAAACCTCCAACGCGGTGCCGATAAGCTCTTCTGATAGCGGCTGGCGGTTCGCATCTTCATCTCTTTGCCAACCCTGGCTCTGGCTAAAGACAAAAAGCCTGTTATCATCGCTTCTTGCAGGCCAAAACCCGTAAAGTATAGTTGGCTCAAAGATACTTTTAAGCTCTTTTCTCAGTCTCTCAAATGCGGGTATCACCTTTTCTTGCAGCTGCTTCTCATACTCCTCTTTGCTCATACCCTTGGATTTATACCCCCATCTTTGCTTGAACAGCAGTCTTTTGTTTAACCACTCATAGGCTAAATCAGGCTCTATTTCAAGCTTTCTTCTGCCCCAAAAAGGCGGTATCGGCACAGGGGCTGGCGGAGGCAAAATCACATCTTTGAAATCTATCTTTACCTCCTCTTCTCTTTTAACCTCAACAACCTCCTCATCATCGCCGTCACTTCCAAGCCTTGTATCGAAGTTGCCCTCCTCTATCCGGCTCATGGCAACTATGCCGTCAAATGCGTCACGGCAGTAAAAAATGGGTCCATCATACTCTTTTCGGCAAAACTCATCTACAAACTTCTTTGTCAATGCGGCCCCGCCCAAAAGCACCGGAGCCTCGATTCCCTGCCTCTTCATCTCTTTTAGGTTCTCCAGCATCACCTGGGTCGATTTCACCAAAAGCCCGCTCATACCAATAGCATCAGCCTTATGCTCCCTGTAGGCTTTTATAAACTCCTCAAGCTCTACCTTTATTCCAAGATTAATCACCTTAAAGCCATTGTTTGTAAGCAAAATATCCACCAAATTCTTACCCACGTCGTGCACGTCACCCTTTACCGTTCCAAGTATAAGAGTAGTCTGGCTGCTCTTTTCCTTTTTTGGCAAAAACCGGTTCAAATAGTCCACGGCAGCTTTCATAACCTCGGCACTTTGAAGCACGAAGGGCAGCTGCATCTTTCCGCTTCCAAAGAGCTCGCCCACCTCCTTCATCGCCTCTATCAAAATCTCGTTGATGATTTTTTCAGGCTCTATTTTCTCTTTTGCAATCTCCAGTAGCGGCATCATCCGCTCTTTATCCCCATCAATCAAAAGCCTTTTGATTCTCTCTTCAAGCGGCAGCTTGGAGAGCTCGTCATCGCTTTGAACCTCTTTTTTCTCAGCCTTGCTAAAGTGCTCGATAAACCTAAAAAGCGGGTCGCCTTTCTCTCTTCTGTTAAAGAGCAAATCCTCACACACTTCCCTATCTTGGGGACTTATCTTATGATAAGGAATCAAGTTTTTTACATTGACGATAGCCATCGTCAGCCCGGCTTCTACGCAGTGGTGCAAAAAGACGCTGTTTAGATACTCTCTTGCGTGTTTTTCCAGTCCAAAAGAGATGTTTGAAACCCCCAAGACCGCTCCAACTTCCGGATAGAGCCTTCTTAGCTCCCTTATGGCTTCTATGGTCTGGATTGCCGCGTCTTGATACTCCTCATCTCCGCTTCCAACGGTAAAGGTTAAGAGGTCAAAAACCAAATCCCCAGGATTTAGCCCATGCTTTTTTACCGCTCTTTCATACATTCGTTTTGCAACGGCAATTTTCTTCTCTTTGGTTTTTGCCATTCCCTCCTCATCGATAGCCAAAAGCACAAGGGCGGCTCCATATCTTTTTGCCAAAGAGCAGATGGCATCAAACTTCTCTTCCCCATCTTCTAAATTGGCTGAATTTATAATGGGTCTGCCGCCTATATGCTTTAAAGCGGTCTCTATGGCGGCTACCTGGGTGGAGTCCGGCATAAGAGGGATTGGGATTTTTTCATTGTAAATCTTAATAACCTCCCTCATATCCTCTCTCTCGTCCCGCCCGGCAAACCCGACGCTCACATCTATGCCGTGTGCTCCGCTTCTAACCTGCTGCTGAGCCACGCTAAGGGTGCCTTCATAATCGCTTTTTAACAACAGCTCCCTAAAAGCCTTGCTGCCCGTGGCATTGCTTCTTTCACCCATCAAAAAAGGTGGCGGCTCCTGGTGCAGGCTTCTGCTCTCGAACAAAGAGGCTACTCTTCTATCAATCTTTCCCTTTGGAGCCAGCGGGGCTTTGTCTTTTACCGCGTCTGAGAGCGCTTTTATATGCTG
>JAMOUF010000156.1 GCA_027068245.1 Campylobacterales bacterium
TATATCTTATATCCGTCACCTCCTATGCCGCCAGGCAAAAAAAGGTTGTAAAACATCCCCATATAGTAAAGTTTCAGTCCCGTAAAAAAATCCAGCTCTATGCCTATCTCTTTAAAATAGTAGTTTAGGCGCAGCGCGCTGATGATTTTGGATATGTTGTAGGCCAAAAAGGCCAAAAAAAAGTAGAAAATATCTATCTCTTTTATAATTTCAAAAAGTTTTTTGGTATCTATCTGGTATAGGACAAAGGCCACCAGCCCAAAAGATAGGGCCAGTTTTACGAAGAGTTTAACTCTTTTCATAAATCTCTTTAACCACATAGGGTTTTTTGTTCTGGGATTCGTAATATGTTCTCATCATTATCTCGGCCAAAAAGCCGGTAGTGATGAGCTGTATGCCGCCAAGTGTAAGCATCACGCCAAGTATAAGCAAGGGTCTGTTTCCAATGTTTTCTCCAAAGAGTTTCAATATGAATAGATAGAAATTTATAAGCATACCTATACCGAACATCGCAAAGCCTATCGTTCCAAAGAGGTGCATCGGCTTCGTGCCGTACTTTTGGAAAAAGAGCATTAGCATCAAATCGCTTATCACCTTGAAGGTTCTGCCTATGCCGTATTTGCTCTGGCCGTGGACTCTTGGGTGGTGTCTTACGTCCATCTCCGTCATTTTGGCGCCATAAAGTTTCGCAAGCACCGGGATGAATCTATGGAGTTCACCATAGAGGCCCAGGTTTTTGGCTACATCCTTTTTAAAAAGCTTTAGCGTGCAGCCGTAATCTTTCAAATATACACCGGTGCTCTTTCTGATAATCCAGTTGGCTATCTTGCTGGGGATTTTTCTAAGCAAAAAGCCGTCCTGGCGTTTGGCCCTCACACCTGCGACCACGTCCCAGCCCTCGTTTTCCATCTTTTTTAACATCAAAGGTATATCTTTTGGATCGTTTTGCAAATCCCCGTCTATAGTGGCTATTATATCGCCCTTCGCCGCGTCGATTCCTGCCATCATGGCAAGGCTTTGGCCAAAATTTCTGCTAAAGACCAGCAGTTTCGTATCTTCGCCGGCAAGCTCTTTTATCCTCTTTACCGTATTGTCCGTAGAGCCGTCATCAACGAATATCAGCTCGTAATCCTCATCTTTCAACGCCTCTCTCAATGCTTTAAAAAGGGGTTCGATATTTTCCTCTTCATTCATTACCGGTATCACTACTGATAGTCTCATCTTTTCCTTTCAAATAGATTTTATATAACAGATATGAGGTTAAATATACCACAAAAAAGCTGCAGTATACGTCGCTAAGAAAGTGGCCGCCCTGGATTATCCTGACAAAACCCACCAGGCTTCCCCAAAGAATGGCCAGCCAAAATAGCACTCTTTTGGCTCTTTTGGTTTTTGCTACGAAACTAAGAGCTATGAAGTAAAAAGCCGCCGCTGCGTGGCCGCTGCTAAAGGAGCAGTTCTTTTCACACTGGTTTGTCACAACCATTGCCGGCGTGAACTTTTTGTCTCCTCCAAACTCCACTATATGAGAGGGCCTGGCCCTTCCAAAGTGGTTTTTGAGTATCTCGTTTACGATAAGCCCGGGCCCTATGGCCAAAACCAGCAATAGATAGATAAGCACGCTCTTTTTTACCCACTCCCTTTTGGTAATCAGCTCCACTGAAAGCAAAAACAGGGTCGAGACGGCAAAAAGAGCTACTGCCACCATCGTGGCTCTGTATATGAATCTGGCAAAAAGGGTATCTTTTAGGTAAAAGCCTTCGCTGTAAAAGAGGGAGCTTACCTTCAAATCGATATCCGGATAGAGATAGAATATTATGCAGGGTATGAAAAGTATCAAAAACCTCATCAGTATCCTTTGAATCCGGATAGATAATAGAGATAATATCTGCGGCTGTAATCTTTGTAAAGTGGAATGGTTATCTTTTTAATCAGTTTTGCCTTTTGAAAATAGTTTGTGATGTTTTTATCCGGATTTTGGGTCACATAGATAAAATCCTCGCCGATATGGCGGTTCAAATCGGTAAACATATGATACTGGCTTTTTGGCTTTTGTTGCGGGTTGTACATCACGCTCTCAAACAGATGCGGCCTTAGGTAGTAAATCATCTCGGCCATCGTGCTTCTGCTGTCAAACAGAAATTTCGTATCTTTATAGGTTTTCAAAAGCGGTTTTAGCTCCTTCGCCAGCTCTTTATACCCCCTGACCCGCTTATATGGGTCTGTTTTGCTTGAGAGTTCGATGTTGAGTGCTGAGGCAATTGAGTGGTAGTGGTAAAAGAGCAGGGCCATAACTATATTTACAATTATACCCGCTATCAACACCTTTTTTCTTTTTATAAAGGCCGCAGCCACCAAGATGGTGGCCGCTACATATGTAGGAGCGGCCCA
>JAMOUF010000157.1 GCA_027068245.1 Campylobacterales bacterium
CATAAACGCCATATTGAGCCTGAAATTGAACTGGTATAAGCTCAAAAACGGGCTTTTGGCTATATTTATAGCGGCTGTTTTTGGAAATTTCTGGGTTTTATCAATTTTAAAATACGGCCTGCCCCAGGATTTTGGCGTGGCGGCCCCTTTTTTGGACAAAATATTTCATACCCAAAAATCGCTTGAAAACCTGATTTATTCGGGATTGGAGCAGGTAGTGATATCTTACGTCAAACCGCTTCATATCTATATATTTGTCTTCGCTTTGATTCTTTTTCTAATAGCCAGGTTTTATAAAAAGGGGTTCTATTTCAGCAGCTTTTTACTCATCCCAATAGGGGTGATGATAGTATACTACTCCCAAAACCTTGGCTTTCCCAAACTGGTGCACCCGCTTAGGGGGGCTGAATACCTCTTTTTGTCTTTGAGTATTTTGATAGCCTGCGTTGTGAAGATCTTTTATCTGCTTTTTATAAAGCCGTTGAGGAAAAAGGGAAGATATCTCTTTTTGTTTTTGATATATATGGAGCTGTTTTTTATAGCTGTCTATATACCCAAATTCTATCAACAGGAGAGTTTTAAAAAGTATGTAAACAATCTACAATATTCCGAAATACCATATTTTTTATATAAAATAATAAAATCGAACAGGGCTAAAACCTGGACTGTGGTATCATATGTGCAGGAGTATTCAAAGGTGCTTGGCAAAGGCTATATGGTAAATGTGAACGAGTTTATAACCAGCTTTGATCCAAATCAGAAATATCTGCCAATACCCACATCCAAAGTCTATATCTTCGTGGAGGACATTCCACATGAGTATGGCGGTATGAGCGAGTGGTTCTACAGATGGAGAAATGAGATTGAGAAGAACCTGAAAAACTGGGTTGTGGTTTACAGTAAAACCCACGACAACATAAAAGTCTTTGCCAAATCCAAACTGGTAACGGTCTATGAGATAAATAACAGCGAATACATCAAACATCTGGAGCAAAAAAATGGAGATAAATGAGTATTATATAAAAGAGCGCCTTAACGATGTTCTTTTCTATGTGGGCGTAAATTTCTGGTATATTTTTCTAATCATAGCGGTTCTGTTTTTTTTGCTGAGTATAAAGTTTTTTAAAGACAAGGTAAAAAAAGAGCTTGAGCTGCAAAAGCTCAACAAATGGCTTCTTTATATATCAAAACTGAACAAAATCAGCGAGGTGGAGGACAATCTGCTGGTTTTTAAAAACTATCTGGACGCACTTGCCTCGGCAATATATCTAAAAAGGGGCGAGACATATATCTTGCAGGCCTATGACGGGGGAGAGAGCGTAAATTTTCAGGTGCGTATCAGAAAATCGGAAATAAAAGAGAAACAGAAAATTGGTAAACATATTTTCTATATGATTCCATCCCACTCCCAGGAAACTCTTTATGTGCTGGCTTGCAAAAAGTATATAGAGCTGGAGGATTATATCGGCTTTATCAAAATGGGGCTTTCGTATTATGAGAAAATCGAGAAAATCACCAAAGAGCATCAGCTCTCGAACATTACCAACGCCTCCAAAGAGGTGCTCTCCAATATCGTCAAATTCCAGTATGAGTCCAAAACCTTCATAAAATTTATAATTTCTCTTCTTTTAAAGACTCTTCACGCAAAAGGGATTATCCTTATAGATAAAAACGAGCCCAAAAAACTATCAGTATTTAGAAAACCAGAAGAGTCCAAACTGCAAAAGAGGTTTTATATCAGAAATACCCCGTATATTTTGGAGATATACAAAGACGAACCGCTGACATATGAGGAGATTTCTGAAGTTGGGGCCTTTTTGGACCTGGCGGGAGGGTATTTCGAGAGTGCCAGCCAAAACAGTAAAATTGTCCAAAACTATATCAATTTCCTAAAATTTGCCATCAACGCCATCGAGCTTCAAAGCAGCTACTTCAAAGACCACTCCAAAAAGGTGGAGATAGTGGCGAAAGAGATTGCCAAGGCACTCTTTTTGGAGGATAAGGAGATTGAAAAGATAGCTCTTGGAGCATATCTGCACGATATAGGAATGATTGGAAAGATGGAGCACTTCATCGATGGGAAGAAGATAGACAAAAAGGAGCTGGAGCTTATAAAATACCATCCTATAATCGGTGCTACCATCGTTGAGCCCATATCCCAGGTATACAACATAGCGCCCATCATAAAATACCACCACGAAAGATATGACGGCACCGGATACCCCTTTGGCCTTAAAGGCAAAGAGATACCGCTAAGTGCCCAAATAGTCGCACTGGCCGAATACTATGTAGGGATTACCAGCCCAAGGGCCTACAGAAAGGCCTTGAGCCATGAGGAGGCGTTGGAGGATATAAAGAAAAAGAGCGATTATCTGGTTGAAAAGGGCATCG
>JAMOUF010000158.1 GCA_027068245.1 Campylobacterales bacterium
ATCTGACAAAGGCCGGACAGAAAGTCAAAGAGGCCCGGATAAAAGAGCAGCCGCCCCAGCCGCTAAAAGTGGGTGATACGGTAAAATACAGAAAGAGCAGAGGCGTCATAACCGCCATCAGGGGAAAAGAGGCTTCGATAGATGTGGAAGGGATGAAACTGAGGGTTCCTCTTTCTCAGCTAAAACGCACTGGTGCACTGCCAAAAAGAAAAGAGAAAAGTGCCGTAAAGGTAAGCAGGCCTTCCAAGCTCTCCGTCAAACTCGACCTTCACGGTCTAAGGGCTGAGGAGGCTATCGAAAAGACGGATAAATTCATCAGTGACGCGCTCATCGCCGGATTTGACGAGGTGCTTATCTATCACGGAGTAGGCAGCGGAAAACTGGCCCGTGCGGTTAGAGAGTATCTCAAAGGCCATCCCAGAGTGAAAAAATATTTTGACGCCCCGGCAAATATGGGTGGTATGGGTGCGACGGTGGTTGAGTTGTGAGGAGTTGGGAAAAATGAAAGGCATAATCTTGGCAGGTGGAAGCGGCACCAGGCTCTATCCGATAACGAGAGGAATAAGCAAACAGCTGCTTCCAATATATGATAAGCCGATGATATATTATCCACTCTCTGTGCTGATGTTGAGCCAAATAAGAGAGATACTTATAATCTCGAATCCAGAATATATAGATAATTATAAACAGATATTTGGAGATGGAAGTAATCTTGGAATGAAAATAGAGTATGCAATACAAAAAGAGCCAAAAGGGTTGGCAGAAGCGTTCATAATTGCAGAAGAGTTTATCGCAAATGATGATGTCTGTTTGGTGCTTGGAGATAATATATTCTATGGACACGGACTTACAGAGCTGTTGAAACACTCGAAAGAGACGGTAAAAAAAGAGAATAAAGCGGTGGTTTTTGGATATTATGTGAGTAATCCCACTGCATACGGAGTGGTGGAGTTCGATGAGAAGATGAATGTAGTGAGTATAGAAGAGAAACCGACTGAACCAAAAAGCAATTATGCGGTGGTAGGGCTATACTTCTATCCAAACGACGTTATAAAAAAAGCGTACAACGTCAAACCGAGCCAAAGAGGAGAACTTGAAATAACTACAGTAAACGAGATGTATCTCGATGAGAACAGACTGAGAGTGGAGTTGATGGGCAGAGGATACGCATGGCTTGATACGGGAACCCATGAAAATCTTCTTGAGGCGGGCCAGTTTATAGCCACAATAGAGAAAAGAACGGGACTTAAAGTGGCATGTATCGAAGAGATTGCCTATCAAAACGGATGGATAAGCAAAGAAGAGCTAAAACAACTTGGTTTGGAGCTGAAAAAGACAGGATATGGTCAATATCTATTGAAAATTGCCGGAGAGTAGATGAGATTTATAAGGATTAAAATACCGGATGTGGTAATTATCGAGCCAAAAGTATTTGAAGATGGCAGAGGCTATTTTATGGAGACGTTTCGTAAAGACTTGTTCGAAAAGCATATAAGAAAAATAGACTTCCTTCAAGATAACGAATCCAAAAGTAAAAGAGGAGTTTTAAGAGGGCTTCATTATCAACTGCCCCCATTTGCCCAGAGTAAACTGGTAAGAGTCATAAAAGGCAGCGTAATGGACGTAGCTGTTGATATTCGAAAAGGAAGTCCGAGCTTTGGAAAATATGTAGCGGTGGAACTTAGCGAAGAGAACAAAAGAGAGCTTTTTATACCAAGAGGCTTTGCGCATGGATTTTTGGTCACAAGCGATGAAGCCGTTTTTGCTTATAAAGTTGACAACTACTATGCACCTAAATATGATAGAAGTATAAGATTCGATGATCCGGATATAAATATAGACTGGAGCTTTCCAAAAGATGAGATTTTAGTCTCTGAAAAAGATAGAAACGCCCCATTTTTAAAAGATGCCGAGCTGTTTGAATATAGCGACCTTTACGGGGATGTTGAATGAATGTGCTGGTAACTGGTGCAAAAGGTCAGCTTGGAAGTGAAATAGAAGAACTTTCAGGCAATTATCCGTTTAATTTCTTTTTCACAGATGTAAACGATTTGGATATCACAAAAGAAGAGAGCATAAAGAAATATATAAATGGAAAAAACATCGATATTATTATCAATTGCGCTGCCTATACAGCAGTAGATAGAGCTGAAGAGGAAAGGGAAAAGGCTGATTTGGTTAACCATAAAGCCGTAGAGTATCTGGCATCCAGCGCAAAAGAAAAAAATATTCCTCTAATTCATATTTCAACAGATTATGTGTTTGATGGTAAAAACCATCTACCGTATGTGGAAGATGACCCTGTAAATCCGCAAGGAGTATATGGGTCTACCAAATTAAATGGCGAAGAGGCTTTTAAAA
>JAMOUF010000159.1 GCA_027068245.1 Campylobacterales bacterium
TCATCTAAGGGAGCTTGTTGAGCTGCAAACAGACGGCGGGCTGAAAACCGGACTTGATATCATAAAAGCCGCTTTGCTGGGTGCCGAGAGTTACGCCTTTGGAACGGGCGTATTGACGATAATCGGATGTAAGATTTTGCGTATATGCCATCTAAACAGATGCACCGTGGGTATCGCCACGCAAAACGAGTTTTTAAGAGAGCACTATGTTGGAACCGTCGACAGACTTATCAACTATTTTACGCTCATAGCCGAGGATGTAAGGGAGATTTTGGCAAAGCTTGGTTACAGAAGGCTGGAGGATATCATCGGCAGAAGCGACCTTTTAAAGGTGGTAGAAAACGATTTTGCCAAAAAGTTCGATTTCAGCCAGGTATTGATGAGGCTCGATGGAGTCGATACATGTCAGGTGGAGTCCAATGAGCCATTTGATAAGAACGAGTTTGAAAAAGAGATTTTGAAAGATGTATACGCAGCTATTGAAAATCCCGGTAAAAAGGTGATAATAAACCGTGACATCAGCAACACAAACAGAAGTTTTGGCACGATGATAAGCGGCGAGATTGCCAAGTATTACGGCGACAAGGGCCTTGATGACGGAAATATCACGATAAATCTAAAAGGGGTTGCCGGACAGAGCCTTGGGGCCTTTTTGATAAACGGGGTTAATATCAACATAGTAGGGGCAGCCAACGACTATGTGGGTAAAGGTATGCACGGGGGTAAAATAGTTATAACTTCCAAATACAAAAACGAGAACCTGAGCCTGGCCGGAAACACCTGTCTATATGGCGCCACCGGCGGAACCCTATTCGTAGCCGGAGAGGTTGGAGAGAGGTTTGCGGTAAGAAACTCCGGGGCTTTGGCTGTGGTCGAGGGCACGGGAGACCATGCCTGCGAATATATGACAGGCGGTATCATCGTGATTTTAGGAAAGACGGGAATCAACTTCGGAGCCGGTATGACGGGAGGGCTGGCCTTCGTTTACGACGAGGACCACACATTCGTGGAGAAGATCAATCAGGAGCTGATCGAGGCCAGAAGAATCGACATTGACGAATATGACGAGGCCAGACACTACCTTAAAAAACTGCTTCAGGTCTTTTTTGACGAGAGCGGAAGCGCCAAGGCGAAATATATACTGGATAACTTTAGAATGGAGATCAGAAACTTTTGGATGGTGCGACCTAAAGAGCTTAGAAAAGTGCCTCTAAACCTTGAGGAGGGAGAATAATATGCAAAATTTTATCTTTAACGAAAGAATAGAGCCGAAAAAGAAGCCGGTAAATATTAGAATAAAAAATTTCAGCGAGATTTATGAGATATACAATCCGAACGAGGCCAGCGTCCAGGCTGACAGATGCGTGCAGTGCGGCGATCCATACTGCCACAACAGCTGCCCTCTTCACAACTTTATCCCCCACTGGCTAAAAACCGTGGCAGAGAGGGATATAGAGCTGGCCTTTAAGATCTCCAACGAATCCTCTCCCTTTCCAGAGATTATGGGAAGGGTCTGCCCCCAGGACAGGCTGTGCGAGGGGGCTTGCACCCTAAACGAGGGATATGGTGCCATTACCATCGGAGCCATAGAGACCTTTATAACCGAAGAGGGGATAAAAAAGGGCCTAAGGCCGGAGTTTTCAGAGAAAAAGAGCGGTAAGAAAGTAGCCATTATAGGCAGTGGCCCGGCGGGGCTTAGCTGTGCTACATATCTTTTGCGTTTTGGCATAGAGCCTCATATCTACGAGAGGGCCGACAGACCGGGCGGCCTTATGACATACGGCATACCGAACTTCAAGCTTGACAAGAGGGTGGTCCAAAGAAGAATCGACTGGCTAAAAGAGGCGGGAGCCCAGTTCAATTTGGGTATAGAAGTTGGGAAAAACCTTGAGTTTGAGGAGCTATTGGAAGGGTATGACGCCATTTTCATAGGTATTGGAGCCACCAAGCCAAGAAGGGCCGGCATCGAGAACGAGGATGCCAAGGGGGCTTTTATGGCGATGGACTTTTTGGTAAATATCCAAAAGAAGCTCTTTGGTGAGGAGTATAACAAGGAGCTGGAGGCAAAAGAGAAGAAGGTTGTGGTAATTGGTGGTGGAGATACCGCTATGGACTGTGTAAGAACGGCCATAAGAGAGGGAGCCACAAAAGCGGTCTGCGCATACAGAAGAGATGCGGCCAGTATGCCAGGAAGCAGAAAAGAGGTGAAAAATGCCCAGGAGGAGGGCGCTGAATTTATCTATAACGTGGCTCCTACCAGAATTTTGGTTGATGACGAATACAAAGTGGTGGGAGTGGAGTTTGTAAAGACTATCTCAACTATCACAAAAGATGGCAAAAGAAAACTGGAGATCGTAAAAAACAGCGAGTTTACCATGGAGGCTGATATGGTTATATTTGCCCTGGGGTTTGAGAACACTCCGTTGGAGTTTCTTGCCAAAAACGGTATAGAGACAAACGAGTGGGGGGCTATAAAGGTGGATGAAAACTATGAGACAACAAAACCCGGCGTATATGCCGGCGGGGACTGTTACAGGGGAGCCCATCTGGTAGTAACCGCCTCATATGACGGCAGGGAGGCTGCAAAGAGCATATCCAAGAGGCTTCTTGGATAGTGGAAGATCTGTATAAAGGCTGCCTTAAAGCCTCAAAGGAGCTTTTCAACCTCATCCATACTCCTATGGATGAGAGTTTTTATCTGTATGAGGGCATAGGAGCCGGGGGGGACAGAAGCTCGAAAATCGACCTTATGGCTGAAGAGATCTATGTCACACACCTAAAACCATTTGGAAAAATAGTCTCCGAAGAGAGCGGGGAGATTGGCGAGGGTGAGTTTTCCATCATCTTGGATCCGATAGACGGCAGCGACAACCTGCTTTCCAGGTTTCCCTACTTTGGCTCCTCCGTGGCCGTAAAAAAAGGTGATGAAACCCTGTTTTCGTTTATAGTAAACCTGGCAAACGGCGACTACTTTGTAAAATATGAAAACTGCTACAAAAAGGGCTCTTTGACAACAGGACGGACAAAGGATGTAAGACTTAACCGTCACTCCAAAGTGGGTCTTTTTGAAAAGGCCTACGCCAATCCGGATATGGTGGAGGAGTTGAAAAAAGAGTCGCTTAAATTTAGAAGCCCAGGGGCCGTGGCCCTCTCTTTGGCCTATGCGCCCTATGTGAAATTCGTCCTGTTTAAAGGGCCTCTTAGAGCCTATGACATCGAGGCCGGGCTGCACCAGTGCCAAACCCTTTTTGTTTTTAAAAACCAAGATAGTATAATAGTCTCAAAGGAAAGAGATATCTTTGAGAGAGTTAAAAAAATATTAAGGGTATAAAATGGGAATCAGTGATTTGTTTAAGATACGCCGCTCGCAACCCTCAAACGAGGAGAAACCCAGCCACTGGATAAAATGTCCCGAATGTAATGCGCTAATGTATTATAAAGAGGTGAAGAACAGATACAACGTATGCCCAAAATGCGGATACCACTTCCGGATAGGGGCAAAAGAGAGGATAGAGCTCCTGGCGGACGAGGGAAGCTTTGTGGAGTATGACGCCTCTTTGGAGCCGGTTGATCCGCTCAAATTCGTTGATAAGAAGAGCTATAAAAAAAGAGTTGACGAGAACAGAAAAAAAACAGGCAGGGCAAGCTCCGCTATCAGCGGTGAGTGCACGATCGGGGGCATTCCAACCCAGCTTGTGGTTTTTGATTTCGCCTTTATGGGCGGCAGTCTTGGAAGCGTGGAAGGTGAGAAGATAGTCAGGGCCGTAGAGAGAGCCATAGAAAAATGGCAGCCTTTGGTAATAGTAAGTGCCAGCGGGGGTGCGAGGATGCAGGAGAGCACCTTTAGCCTTATGCAGATGAGCAAGACATGCGCCGCTTTGGCAAAGCTCTCCAAAGAGGGGCTGCCCTATATATCTGTTTTGACAGATCCCACTATGGGAGGCGTCAGCGCCTCTTTTGCGATGATAGGGGATATCATTATGGCAGAACCTGGAGCATTGATAGGCTTTGCCGGACAAAGAGTGATAAAACAGACAATAGGGGCGGACCTGCCGGAGGGTTTTCAAAGAAGCGAGTTTTTGCTGGAACACGGGCTTATAGATATGATCGTCCCAAGAGGGGAGATGAAAGAGAAAATTTCGCATATTCTGGGGGTCTTGCATCATGAATAACATTTACGCCCTGTGCGATATGGATCTTTTGGAAAGGTTTGGGCTGGAACTTGAGGATTTCGTGGATTTTTCCAACCTCTTCAGGGCGGAGATTTTGCAATACAGGGACAAAAAGGGCTCAATTGAGCAAAAAAACGAGAATATTCAAAAACTCAGGAAACTTTGGAATAAAACGCTGCTTGTAAACGACGAGATAGCTTTGGCGAGGTTTTGTGACGGAGTTCACATAGGCCAGGAGGATCTTTTGAATATTATCGAGAGTTTTGGCGCCAGAAGCAAGGCCGAGGCGCTAACAATCATAAAAAAGATGATGGGTGCGAAAATCATAGGGCTCTCCACCCACAGCAAGGAGGAGATAGAGGAGGCCAACTCCATGGAACTGGACTATATCGGCCTTGGTGCCTACAGAGCCACCTCCACAAAGGATGTAAGCGTTGTTTTGGGCGATATGCTGCCAAAACTTGCCGCCCTCTCCAGGCACAGGGTGGTCGCGATCGGCGGAGTAAAGGTCTTTGACTATATTGAGAATGTATATTTAAAAGCGGTTGGAAGCGATCTGGTAATAAAAGCTTTGACATATGCATAAAGTCTTTGTCTACTCTATAGGTAAAAAAGATGAGAGATGTTACGAGGCCATAGCAAAGGAGCTTGTGACAAACGCCAAAAAGTTCGCCCAGATAGAGGTGGTAAACATCTTTGGCAAGAAGATCAACCAGGCTCAAAAGGAGAGTGAGGCCAAAATGGCTTATGGTGAGGCTTTGAGCCCCTATTTGCTGAAAGACGGTTTAAACGTGGCTCTTCATCCGGATGGAGAGCTGCTTGACAGCTTTGAGTTCGCAAATCTTCTAAAATCGCCCAAAATCGCCTTTTTTATAGGCGGGGCTTTCGGATTTGAAGAGGGGTTTTTGAAAAAGTGTCAGCGGGTGGTAAGTCTAAGCCCTCTGACTATGAGCCATAAGATAGCCAAACTCGTTTTGCTGGAGCAGATTTTCAGAGGTTTTAGTATAATAAACAATCATCCATACCACAAATAGGAGCAAATATGAGACTTAAAAGATATATCTTTTTAAGCATCGTGCTGATGCTGGCCGTCGGCGGTTTTGTCTATTCCCAGATCGATACCAACTATACCTTCGAGATTTTGGGTATACCCATATCTTTACCTGTTGCGGTATGGGTGGTGATACCGATGTTTATAATGTTTTTGGCCTCTTTTTTCCATATGGCCTACTACTCCTTCAAAAATTTTCTTGTTTTGAAAAAGTATAGAAAAGATTACGATACGCTGGTGGACTCCTTTGCATACTCCCTTATGAGAGAGCCCAAGCAGCACGCCTATAAGACTTCCGAGGCGAAAAACCTGGGAAGCGTAAGCGACAAATCCCATATGATACCGGTGGATTTCAAGATCGAGACGAAAGAGGAGAGGCTTAAAAAGCCTTTGGAATATATAAAAGATATTATAAACGGAATCTATGTGGAGATTGAAGGGTTCAAACTCTCTCCAAAAAACCCGCTTTTGATTAAAAATATCGAAAACAGACTCAAAGAGGAGCCCACCTACAGCGGAGCCGTATTGAAAGACTGCTCCCAATACCCTGTGGAGCTTTGCAAGAAGAGCCTGAAGATCTATATGAAATTCAGCGATATCTCGAAAATCAAAGAGTATGTTGAGCTCTTTGATAAAGAGCTGCTTTTCTATCTGATCGATCTTGCCAAGAGCGAAGATTCAAACATAACGCTTCATTATGAAGATATCATCTACATCATCCAGCATATGAAGAGCAAATTCGACGAGAAAGACTATATAGATCTGGCTAAAAAGGTGAAAGAGTTTATGAGTCCGGATGAGAGACTGAAACTCTTTGAACTGCTTAAAAACAATGACGAGAAGGCGGAAGCGGGATATATCTATACCCTTTTTGATCTTGAGATGATTGATCGGGCGAAGGAGTTTTTGGAGACCACCCACGAAGATGAGTATCTAAATTTCAAAGCCTATCTGGAACTCAAGGAGTGCGGAAGAAACTATCCACTTGATTTATTTGTATAATTTGCTACAATCCCCTTAAAAACGAGGTGGATATGCTGGATTTTTCAAAGCCTCTTTATCTGTTGGCCCCCCTTGCGGGCTATACTGACCTGCCATTTAGAAGCGTCGTGAAAAAGTTTGGCGCAGATCTTACCATAAGCGAGATGATAAGCTCCAACGCACTGGTATATGACAGCTTTAAAACATATAAAATGATAGAGAAATCACCCCTTGAAAATCCCTACTTCATACAGATAGCAGGATCCGATCCGGATATAGTAAAAAGGGCTGTAGAGAGATTAAACAAGGTTGAAGGTGTGGAGGGAATTGACCTAAATTGCGGCTGTCCCGTGCCTAAAGTCGTCAGACAGGGGGCTGGAAGTGCTCTTTTGAAAGATCCCGACAGACTTTTTAAAATCGTCGAGACGATAAAAAAAGCCTCCAACAAACGATATACATCGGTAAAAATCAGACTCGGTTTTGAGAGTGACAAGGTAGTGGAGATCGTAAAAGGGCTTGAGAGTGCCGGGGCAGATTTTATAACGGTTCATGGACGCACAAGAAGTGGCGGGTTTAAATCCAGGGTTGACTACGAGGCCATCAAAAGGGCCAGGGAGGCCGTAGATATTCCCGTTATCGCCAACGGGGATATAGACTCGTTGGCTAAAGCAAATTGGGTGCTTGAAAATATTACCCCATACGGGGTCATGATAGGCAGGGGCTCTATCGGCAGGCCCTGGATATTTTATGAGCTGAAAGAGCAAAAAGAGGTTGACGCCCGGATAAAAAAAGAGATCATTTTGGAGCATTTTAACCAGATGCTGAACTTCTATGGCCCATACGGGGCGGTTCTGTTTAGAAAACATCTGCATACATACTCAAAAGGCTATTCAAACGCGGGAGAGTTCAGGGAGAGAGTAAACCAGCTGAAAGATCCGGATATGATGCAAAAGGCGATAGAGGAGTTTTTTTAGATCCCGCTGGCTCTTTTTTTATACTCCTCTATCGTGGTAAAAAGTTCGCTCTCCTCACTTCTGTAAACGTCGGAGATGTTTTGGGACTCTATCGCTTTTTCGAACTCCTCGGCAGTCTCTATCTCACCCTCTTTGTATTTGCCAAGCAGTATGTTGGAAGAGCCTATAATTACCAGGTAGTTGATGCCTTTGAAAGAGATCAGGGCCACTTTGTTCCTCTCGTCAAGCTCTTTTTCAAACTTTATCTCAAAATCGGCGCTCTTTGGAGAGGGAACGACCACCCTTTTGCTCTTTATGGGCTCTTTGTTGATATTTAGCCATCTTACAAACAGAACCAGCAAAAAGGCAACAATACCCACGCCCAAAAATATCAGCAGATATTTTTTTATGCTTTCAAAATCCAATCCGGATAGATCTTCTTTTTTGGCGGCCGCCGTTTTTGGGGGTTTTACACTGATTTTGAGGCTGTATCCGTCTTTTGATCTGGCGGCGTAAACCCGCACTTTGTCAACCGTATACAAAACCACTTTGGAATCTTTTTTTAATGGTATAATATCGATCTGGTAAACATAGCCGCTGTTTAGTTTTTTTTGCCAGGGAGCCAGAATGGTTACCCCTTTTAGCGTCAGCTCAACCCTGTCTTTTGCCTGTTTTTGCAGTATTTTGCCGTTAAAGGGGGTATCGAAATTTAAGAGCAGGTCCACTCTCTCTTTGCCCTCTTTTACATTTATATTCAGGATCATAGAGGCAAAAATCGCGGTGGTTATAAAAAGAAGCAGTAATTTTTTCAAAGCCGGCTCCATCTTTTTTACTAACATTATATATCTATATATCTAAATCGTGGATAAATTTTGTATAATCACGCTTAAAAAAGGCTGAAAATGGAGTTGGTTTTAGTCGGGATAGCGGTAGGTTTCCTATCCGGATTTTTCGGTATAGGTGGGGGAACCATACTGGTTCCCATTCTGCTGGCTTTGGGATACGGGATGAAAGAGGCCGTGGGTATCAGCGTGACGCAGATGGTCTTTTCATCCCTCTTTGGCTCTTTTTTGAATCTCAAAAAGGCGGTTTTCAAAATACGCGAGGGCCTGGCCCTGGGACTTGGGGGAGCCGTTGGGGCGCTTTTGAGCGGCTATGTGCTAAAAGTGGTTCCGGAAAAATATCTGGAATATCTTTTCTTGGCGGTTGTAACATATACCTTTTTCAGGTTTTTCACAAAAGATGTGGACCAGGTTCAGCAGGAGAGAAAACTGCCCCCATATATGCTCTTTTTGATTGGTATGTTCGTAGGTGTTATAGCCATATCAATAGGCGTGGGTGGCAGTATATTCATAACGCCGGTTTTGGTTGGCATATTTCACATAAACGTGAAAAAAGCGGCGGCAATGGGGCTCTTTTTCGTGATATTTTCATCCATAAGCGGATTCGTGAGCCTTACGATTTTTGGGCATATCGATTATGTCAAGGGGCTTATCGTTGGTATCTCTTCACTTGTTGGGGTATATTTTGGTATAAAGCTGGCGCATATGATTGATAAAAGGAAGTTTAAGAAGGCTTTGGTGGTGATGTATGGCATCATCCTCGCTTTGACGGTAAAAAAGGTATTTTTTTAAGGAGTTAGATGAGTAAAATAAAGATTTTCGGGGCGAAACAGCATAATCTGAAAAATATAGACCTGGAAATTCCAAAAAACAGACTGGTTGTATTTACGGGACTAAGCGGCAGCGGAAAAAGCACGCTGGCTTTCGATACGCTGTACGCCGAGGGACAAAGACGATATATAGAGTCTCTCTCCAGTTACGCCAGGCAGTTTTTGGACAGGCTCGACAAGCCGGAGGTGGATAAGATAGAGGGGCTTACGCCGGCAATCGCGATAGAGCAGAAAACCACCAGCAAAAACCCCCGCTCCACAGTGGGAACGATAACGGAGATTTACGACTATCTCAGACTGCTCTACGCAAGAGTTGGCAAGCAGCAGTGCTACAGATGTAAAAAACCTATATCCTC
>JAMOUF010000160.1 GCA_027068245.1 Campylobacterales bacterium
ACCCCGTTCAAAAACCGGTCATGCCTCCAACTCGTGCTGCAGCCGATCAGACCCCCAGTGTGGACTGGTTTTAACCCCGTTCAAAACCGGTCATGCCTCCAACAAAAAAAAGAGAGTTGGAAGAGATCAACTCTCTGAGTTTTAACCCCGTTCAAAAACCGGTCATGCCTCCAACCCCGCGATTTGAGTGGGTTGGCCGAGACTATCGGGTTTTAACCCCGTTCAAAAACCGGTCATGCCTCCAACACTTTTTTCTAAGATGGAAAAAACGTATTATGAAAGTTTTAACCCCGTTCAAAAACCGGTCATGCCTCCAACATGTTTAACCCCGCCAAAAAGACCAAGGAGATCAGTTTTAACCCCGTTCAAAAACCGGTCATGCCTCCAACTTTGGGATCCGGAACGAGAAGATGCTTATTATTGGGTTTTAACCCCGTTCAAAAACCGGTCATGCCTCCAACCGGTTTGGGTAAAAATGTCCTACCCCACCTCGTGTTTTAACCCCGTTCAAAAACCGGTCATGCCTCCAACTCCAAATGAAAGATGTTTCTATGGTTATAATAGAGATGAAGTTTTAACCCCGTTCAAAAACCGGTCATGCCTCCAACTCTGCGGGGCTACAACTGCCACGGCCTTCCGGGCGTTTTAACCCCGTTCAAAAACCGGTCATGCCTCCAACGTTATTATCCTCTTACCGACCAGACCTTTTTGAGTTTTAACCCCGTTCAAAAACCGGTCATGCCTCCAACCCGACAAGGCGGTGGAAAAGATCGCCGAGTTGGTGGTTTTAACCCCGTTCAAAAACCGGTCATGCCTCCAACTCCGGCTCTTAGCGAGGCGACCGACAAGGCGGTGGGTTTTAACCCCGTTCAAAAACCGGTCATGCCTCCAACAGTATTCTTATTTATATTGAAACCATGCCGGTTTCACCGGTCATTTTCGGCCCGATAAGCATTCACAACAGCTATCGCATGCCTTACAAACCTTATAAAAGCTATTTTTTTAATAAAATCAAGCCTCTGCCCATTTAAAATCAAGTTCCGGTGTAAGTTGTTGATTTTATATCATAATTTTATATTTTCATTTTTTGTATGGCCTCTTTAAGTTCATGGGCCGATTAAGGCCGATTAAAAAGGATTATGATCAAATATAATCACATCATCTGTTACTGGAGAACGGTAAATCAAACTTTTAGCTTTTCCATGTAAAACATGCGCAATGCGGAGATAAAGCCAGACAGGAGCAGGGCCTGTTAAAACGATCTGATTCCCATTGCCAGCTAATTTTAGAGCCTTTTTTTCATATTCAGGCAATTCAGAAAGCTTGGCTGTTTTTTCATAAAAAGTGCTTAAATCAATCACTTTATCATTAGTTTTGTTTTTGTTCATAAAGTATATCGTAGCTTTTTATAGAATAATCGTGAGTGCTGACATATTGAAATTGTCTGCCAGCATCCAGACAGAAAATGCTGGCAACGCCTGATCCCACCTTTTGTCCAGATGTTATATCTACTATAATATCTGAATCATCATATTTATTATCATGCAGATATGAAAACACATCATATAAACATTCGTTAATCTCTCTGGCACTTTCATAATCCACTCCTTTCTCCCATCTTGTATTGCTTTCACCAGCAGATAGAACAGAGACATTTGAAAGTGCGCTTTCAACTAGTTTTTTAAATGCTTCAAATGATTTATGAGTGCCTTCTTGAATCTTGCCAGCTTTTAAAGTATCAGCAGAGGGTATTACTATTACTTTTTCAAGGACACCATTTTTACTATGATGGGCTATTGCTTCAAGAGACATTCTCCAACCGCCTTTGAACTTTTCTCTAAAAGCAACGTCATTTAAGTCATTTGACTTTGCCTCCGCAGATTTATTTAACTCTTCTACTAGCTCTGTATCTGTTCCAACAAGACTTAGAAATTTAATAAGCACTTTTGAAGGCGGAACATTGTCATATTCCCTTATTTTTAATGCGCCTATTTCTTTAATAGATGTCTGTATGATAATGCCCCATATCATAAAAATTACAGGAAAGGGGATCAGTTTAAGCCATAAATGAATTGTGGATTGTTTAGCCAATCCTGTTGTTGCTACTTTATTTGTTAAAATAGTTAATAAACCGTCTCCAAACCAATCAAGAGATATAATGGTAAAAATAACTAAGGATATTGCAAAAAGGCTATGGGCGCCAAAAAGATTTATAAAGCCCGCCTTAAGCTGCTGCTGAAAGAATAATTTTTTTCTAAAAAGTTTCATTGTGTTTGTTGCTCCTCTTGCTGCCACGTCTCATAAATGCTTTTGGCCCTTCTTGCCCCTCTGCCTCGCGTATT
>JAMOUF010000161.1 GCA_027068245.1 Campylobacterales bacterium
GCTGGTAAAAAATATGGTTTTGAGCCGGGAGAAGAAGCTCCAAAGAAAAGTGGAGGAGATGATAATAGCCTTAATCGTGGAAAACAGACTAAATAAAGAGGAGATTTTGGAAAGATACCTCAACCAGGTCTATTTCGGTCACGGCTATTACGGCATAAAAACGGCTGCAAAGGGGTATTTTCATAAAAATCTCAAGGATTTGACGCTTAAAGAGATTGCTCTTTTGGTAGGCCTTCCCAGGGCGCCAAGCTACTACAACCCCACGAAAAACTACGACGCGGCCATCAAAAGGGCGAACAGGGTCATAACCAGAATGCACGAGCTGGGTTGGATTGATGACAGGCAGTTTTTAAAAGAGATAGAGAGCAGGCCCAAAGTTTATGACGAGAGCCTTACTAAGAACCGGGCTCCATATATAGTCGACGAGGTTTTAAGAAGGGTTTCAAAACGGTATAAAGATATAAAAAAAGGTGGTTACGAGATAGTCACCTCCATAGATTTGGAGTATCAAAACCTTGCCAAAGAGAGTCTTGAAAAGGGGTACGGGGAGATTTTGAAGCGGGGCGGTGACTACAACTACTCGCAGCTTAATGGGGCGGTGGTGGTCTTAAAACCAAACAGCGGCGATATTTTGGCGCTGGTAGGCGGCGTGGACTATAAAAGAAGCGCTTTTAACAGGGCCACCCAGGCCAGAAGGCAGCCTGGAAGCGCATTCAAACCCTTCATATATCTAACAGCTCTCAACCTGGGATACGCCCCCTCAACAAAAATTCCGGATATCGCCAGAACCTATGAGTTTATCGTAGATGGCAAAAAAGAGATATGGAAACCGAAAAACTATGAGAAAAACTTTGAAGGCGAGATAAGCCTTAAAGAGGCTCTGGTCCACTCCAGAAACCTGGCTACCATCAATCTGGTAGAGGATATCGGTCTGAACCGGCTATATGAAAAACTGAAGGAGATGGGCTTTGAGAACCTTCCAAAAGACCTCTCTTTGGCTTTGGGAAGTATGATTTTATCCCCTTTGGAGCTGGCGAAATTCTACACCATAATCTCAAATTACGGCCAAAGGGTGGAGCCCAGGCTGATTTTGGGTATAAAAGAGGCCTCGGGAGAGTGGGTATACAGTGCGGATATCAACAAAACGGAGGTTTGCGAGCCCAAACAGAGCTATCTGATGATTGACATACTAAAAGATGTGGTAAACAGGGGAACCGGAAGAAGGGCACGGGTAAAAGGGGTCCAGGTGGCGGGAAAGACCGGGACCACCAACAACTATGTTGATGCCTGGTTTTGCGGATTTACCCCGGATATCGAGGTTGTAACCTGGTTTGGGCAGGACAACAACTACCCTTTGAAGAAAGGGGAGTCTGGAGGACGGGCCGCCGCTCCCGTTGTAGGAAGGCTCATAAAACGAATCTACACCCTCCATCCGGAACTCTCCACCAGGTTCAAAAAGCCAAAAGGGGTTATGCAGATGAGATATGGGGGTAAGAGGTTTTACTACACCGATATCTCGAGGCCCAAGGCTGAAGAGGAGAAGGAGGAGGAGAGCGAACTGCTCTTTTAAAGCTGGCAGGTGAGGAGTTTTTGCAGCATATCCTTCGCCAGCACATCCGTGGTTACGACGATATCTTCGATATGGCTGGACGAGAGGGCCTCTTTTTCCTCCCTGTCCCTGACCCGTGCCACAAGGTGGGCGTGGGGTGCCAGGTCCAAAACCGCATTGGCTATAAGTCTTATCTTTTCAAGGTTGTGAAAGGTGATAACCACGGCGCAGCTGTTTTTCACATCCAGGCTCTCCAGAATGCTTCTTTGGGCCGCATTACCGAAAAATATAGGCTCCCTCTCTTTTACCCCCTGTTCGTAAAGGGCTGGGTCGTGTTCGATGATAAGATACTCGAAGCCTCTGTTTTTAAGCTCTTTTGCCACCACTTTTCCAAGGGGTCCGTATCCGCATACAATCACATGGTTTTTAAGGCGGGCCGAATCTATCTTTATCTCGTTTTGTGGCTCTTTAATAAATTTATCCGCCAAAACGGTGATATGTTTGAGGATAAATGGGGTCGCTATCATCGAGAATATTACCGTCGTGGAGAGTATCTGCATAAGATTCTCATCCAAAAGGCCGTTGTTTTGAGCCAGCATAAAAATCGCCAGGGCGAACTCACCCACCTGGCTTAGAGCAACGGCCGTTTTGAAAGCGGTTCTTTTCTGTTCGAAAAATTTGAGTATGAGATAGAGTATTGTTCCTTTTAGCACCATCACCCCTGCGGTGAGGGCTGCTATGATAAATATGCTGCTTTGGATAATCTCCAAATC
>JAMOUF010000162.1 GCA_027068245.1 Campylobacterales bacterium
TTCTTTTGGCCCTTTCCAAAAAGGGGCGAGTTCTCGTGGTGATCTACACGGAAAGAAAAAACAAAATCAGAATAATTTCGGCCAGGAAGGCCACCAGGAAGGAAGAGGAGTTCTACTATGAGAACAGAGTATGATTTTTCCAAACTAAAAAGGCGAAAGATCAAAGTGACCATCAATCTTGACCCTTCGGTGGTCAGATACTTCAAGAAGAAGGCCGAGGAGACTGGTGTTGGATACCAGACCCTCATCAACGACGCCTTGCGGCGTATCGTGGAAAGAGACGAACTCTTTGAGGAGATCAAAAACCGACTTCTTTCGGATCCGAACTTCATAGAGACCCTTGGCCTCCGTCTTCGGGAACGTCACGCGGCCAGCTGAAACAATTCGCCCTGCCGCATTTTATGTTCGGACATAGCCTTTTTGTCCGGACATCCCTTTTGTCCGGACATTACACGTTTTTCTTTCAAGGCCAGGATTAGAGCTCTTTGAGCGGCTTTGTGGCGAATCCCTGGTTTACGTAATTTTTGTCTGAATCTTTCCTTTTTGTCCGGACACTCTTCCGAATGAAGATCCAGTTTGGAAAGCAAGTCATCTAAGTTCTCATCTTCTGAAAAGGTCCCTACAGCAATTTCTTCTCTGGGAATGATGAGACCGTCACGTAAAAGATTCTGAACGATGCGAAGAAGTCGCCAGAAGATAAAGGATTCGGTGATTTTAGGTTTTTTTTCGATGAGAAAAATGAAATTTATCAACTCACACCTAATTTGGGCATTTGCACGAGGATCGAGCCAAAAGAATGCGAGCAGAGTTCCTTCGATTAGGACCTGCAGGATTTCTATGGCTCGCGTTGGAGAAAACAGCGTAACTACTTGGAGGGCGTAGCGAGCATCGTCGCGCAACAAATTTTTAAGCATGTGCATGTTTATTTTCTCCTTCACCTTCCAAAATTTTTTGCACTAAAGGAGCAATTTCTTTTGGCACTTGCTGAAAATCGAACCCATCTCGAACCATATTTGCATAAACACGCGCTTTATCTGCTTTTTCGAGTTTTTCTGTGTTCACTTGCCTTTTTTTTCTTTCTCGCCAACGAGTAAGGGCCAAAGAGGCCTGGCTCAAATCGGTCATCCTTGCAAGGTATCCGGGACCTGGTGAAGACTGTGGCTGAAAAACAAGCAAGATTACGGCTTTTCTCCAATCATCTGTTTCTAGCTTATATTTTTCCTTAAATTCGGCTAAAATTTGTGTTTTTTCTTCTTGGGAGGGTTCTTCATGATGAGCGTTAGGGGATGAGGTGATGGGGGAACGGTTTTGGAGGGTTTTCAATAAAAGTTCTACACTCTCTGTTAGTTTGGCTACTTGTTCTTCCAGCCTGGTCAAACGCTCACTAGTAGATTCCCTTTTGCGTTGCTTTGGGTGGGATCTTCCTTGCGTTTTGCGCAACAAACGCTTAGTATAGTCATCAGCATCGTCTATTATTTCTGGCGAAGAAATAAAAATTTTCGCATCATTTCGCTCAAAAAAGAGGAGATGGGCCTCTTGAGCGCACAAAAGCACCTTAAAGAAGAATTCCTGGTCCTCTATTCCGAGCCTACAAGCATCGAGCCATTCCTCCACAGGAAGGCCGAGGCCCAGGGGATCGCTTTCCCAAAAGACAAGGTTTCTGAGCAGGAAATTAAAAATTGCTTCCAAAACCGCCCAGGCGGCGAGGGCCTCAATTTGGGTGTTAAATGCAGCCATGAAAGCTCTTACTCGTGGCTCGTCCAGACGAGTTGTCGAAAACTTGCGCCAAGAGGGTCCCTTCCATCTTTTGTTGTTTTTCTTGAGGAAGGAGAGGGCTTCAGCAAGAGAAGCAGAGACCATGGAAGAAATGTTTTGCCCTGCAAAATTTTCTATGGTCTGGGAAGCAGGGGTGGTGCCAAAATCAAACATAAAATCCTCCTTAGCTTTTAAGGATTTTTCTTCCTTAGAAATAAAGGAAAGCGAAATTGTCAATAATAATTATGAGTAATAAAAAGCGATTTGCTGAAAGAATTAGGAAAATACAGCAAATTTCTAACTTATCCTTAAAAGATTTTGCGAAAGCTTTAGGTGTACCTGAAAAAACTGCACAAAATTGGTTGTATGGTATTTCCTACCCCAAGCCAGAAATTCTCGAAAAGTTAGTGCTCCAATTTAAGGCCAACCCGAACTATATTCTTTTAGGCGAAGGCCCTCCGATACTGGATAAAAAAAAACGTCCGACCTCGCCGATCTCGAAAGGGAAGAGAGGTTCCGCAATGATTTCCCCAACCTTGTCTTCTGCGTAGAGACCCTGGGCAG
>JAMOUF010000163.1 GCA_027068245.1 Campylobacterales bacterium
AAAGGGCCAGGTGGTAAAGGCCGTGGTTGTCAGAACCAAAAAAGAGATTCAAAGGGAGAACGGCTCTTTGATTAGATTCGACGATAACGCAGCCGTAATCCTCGACAACAAAAACGAGCCTATCGGCACAAGGATTTTCGGTCCGGTTGCCAGAGAGGTCAGATACAAAAACTTTATGAAGATAGTTTCACTTGCACCGGAGGTGCTCTAATGGCTAAGAAATTCAAAATAAAAAAGGGTGATATCGTTGAAGTTATCGCCGGAGACGACAAAGGTAAAACAGGCGAGGTTTTGGCGGTTTTGACCAAAAAAGATGCGGTAATCGTATCCGGATGCAAGGTTGCGAAAAAGGCCGTTAAACCTACGGAAGAGAATCCCAAGGGAGGATTCGTCAACAAAGAGATGCCTATACATATATCAAACGTTCGAAAAGTAGAAGGTGGAGCATCATGACATTAGAACTTAAGAAAAATTATAAAGAAGAGGTTGTTCCTGCGGTAAAAGAGGAGCTTGATATTAAAAACCCCATGCTTGTTCCAAATCTGGAGAAGATAGTGGTGAGCGTCGGAGCCGGAGAGGCCAGCAGGGACAGCAAACTGATGCAAAATATCCAGGACACCATCTCCTTGATTACCGGACAGCATGCGATTGTAACCAAAGCGAAAAAGAGTGAGGCCGGATTTAAGATAAGAGAGGGTATGCCAGTCGGTGTCAAAGTAACTCTTAGAGGCGACAGGATGTGGAACTTCCTGCAAAAGCTTATCTATATAGCGTTACCAAGAGTTAAAGACTTCAGAGGCCTTCCAAAAAGCGGTTTCGACGGAAGGGGTAACTACAACTTCGGTCTGGACGAGCAGCTGATGTTTCCAGAGGTGGATTATGATAACATCATAAAAACCCACGGTATGAACATCACAATCGTTACGACGACGGAAAACGACAAGGAAGCCTATGTGCTTTTGGAAAAACTTGGATTCCCATTCGCTAAAGGTGGTAAATAATGGCAAAAAAAAGTATGATAGCAAAGGCTCAAAGAAAGCCTAAGTTCAAAGTAAGAGCGTATACCAGATGTAGAATCTGCGGTAGACCCAGGTCCGTATACAGAGATTTTGGAATTTGCAGAATCTGTCTAAGAAAAATGGCCTCCGAGGGTCTTTTACCCGGCGTTAAAAAGTCAAGCTGGTAATTCACTGGCAGGCAGCGCCTTTGGCGAACCCTGTTAGATATTCATGAAGGAGAGAAAATGATAAACGATATGATAGCCGATTCTATAACAAGAATCAGAAACGCCTCTATGAGAGGCCAGGAAGTAACCAGATTGCTCTATTCGAAAATCGTTGAGGCCATCGTCAAGATTTTGGCTGAAAAAGGATATATAGAGAGTTATAAAGTTGTTGAAGAGGGCAATAAAAAATATATCAACGTTGTTTTGAAATATGAAAACGAAGGTAAAAAGAAAAGACCTGTTATAAACGAGATTAAAAGAATCTCCAAGCCCGGAAGAAGGGTTTATAAAGGCAAAGATGAGATTAAAAGATTTAAAAACGGTTATGGAACTATTATCGTAAGCACTTCAAAGGGTGTTTTGCCAAATGATGAAGCGTATCGCCAGGGTATCGGCGGCGAAGTGCTTTGCAGTGTTTGGTAGCGATATCCATTCGAGAAATCGTAGAAATATCGTAAAAAAGGAAAAAGACAATGAGTAGAATCGGTAAACAGCCAGTAACAATCCCATCAGGGGTCGATGTAAAAGTAGAAGATGGAAAAATCACAGTTAAAAAAGGCAATATAGCCAACGAGGTTGAGTTTGGCAACAGAGTCAAAGTAAAAGTTGAAGATGGTAAAATATTTTTCGAGCCCGTAGGTGAAGACAAGCAGTCAAAGGCTTTTTGGGGAACCTACCGCTCACTGACCAACAATGCCATAGAAGGCGTTGTAAAAGGTTTTGAGAAGAAACTCGAGATAAATGGTGTAGGTTACAGAGCTGCGGTCAAAGGCAAGGAGCTTGAGCTGCAACTGGGTTTTTCACATCCGATTCTTTACCCAATTCCTGAGGGGATTCAAATAAGTGTAGAGAAAAATATCATAACAATCAAAGGCCACGACAAACAGAAGGTGGGTCAAGTGGCGGCTGAGATTAGAAGCTTTAGACCACCTGAGCCATATAAAGGCAAAGGCGTTAAATATGTTGATGAAGTTATTATCAGAAAAGCTGGAAAGACAGCTAAGAAATAAGAGGGGTGTCTGATGACAAAGAGTGTTCAAAAAAGAAAAAACAAACTTAGAATTAAGAGAAAAAGAAGAGTTAGAGGAAAAATCAGAGGCACTGAAACGCTGCCAAGGGTTTCAGTCTTTAAATCCAACAGATATTTCTACGCCCAGGCCATCGATGATGACAAAGGCGTAACTTTGGCTTATGCCGACGGCGCTAAAATGGGTGTGAAGTCCAACAAAGAGGATGTTAAAAAGCTGGCGCAATCCTTTGCCTCGCAGCTTAAAGAGAAGGGTATAGAGGTAATCGTTTTCGATAGAAACGGATACCTCTATCATGGTGTGGTTGCATCGTTCGCCGATGCGCTTAGAGAAAACGGAATCAAGTTTTAGGGGTAGTCTATGGAGAATTGGAACAGAGAAGAGTTTGAAGAGGTTGTGGTAAACATAAGCCGTGTCACCAAGGTCGTAAAAGGTGGTAGAAGGTTTAGATTCAGCGCCCTTGTCGTCGTAGGAGACAAAAAGGGGCACGTGGGTTTTGGTATCGGAAAGGCAAAAGAGGTTCCTGACGCTATCAAAAAGGCTATCGATAACGCCTTTAAGAATATCTCTACCGTGAAAATCAAAGGCTCTACCATAGCCCACGATATAGAGCATAAATATAACGCAAGCAAAATTTTACTCAAACCCGCCAGTCCCGGTACCGGACTAATCGCCGGTGGTGCGGCAAGGCCTGTGTTGGAACTTGCCGGGGTAAAAGACGTTTTGTCAAAGTCACTGGGTTCAAACAACCCGACAACCCTTGTTAGAGCTACTATCGAAGCACTTGAAAGAATAAAAGGATAAAGAGATGGGATTAGAAAATTTACAACCGGCTCCCGGAAGCACTCATAAAACCAAAAGAGTAGGACGTGGACAGGGAAGCGGTATGGGAAAAACCGCTACCAGAGGCCAAAAGGGACAAAAAAGTAGAACAGGTTATTCTCAAAAAAGAGGTTTTGAAGGCGGACAGCAGCCCCTCCAAAGAAGGCTTCCAAAGGTGGGTTTCCGCTCAAGAGTTGAAAAGCCTTACGTTATCAATGTAGATAAGGTAAAAAGCGTTATAGAGCTTGAAGAGATTACCATCGAAACTATAAGAAGCGTTCATAAAATGAATAAAAATGTGGAAAAAGTGAAGCTAATAGGAACGGGTGTTAAGGAGATTGTCTCAAAAATAAAAGATGAGAATATCCTATATAGTGGAAGAAAATAATGACTAGGTCGTTAGTCAATAAAATCCTTATAACACTGGGATTTTTGTTTTTGTACCGGGTGTTGGCCTATGTGCCCGTCCCCGGCGTAAACATAGATGTTGTCAAAGAGTTTTTTGACGCTCAGGCAGGAAATGCGCTGGGAATGTTCAATATGTTCAGCGGTAACGCGGTAAAACGTCTCTCTATCATCTCACTTGGTATCATGCCCTACATCACCGCCTCTATCATCATGGAACTTTTAGCAGCCACCTTTCCAACCCTTGGTCAGATGAAAAAAGAGCGAGACGGCATGGTAAAATATATGCAGATTATCAAATACGCCACGATCGTTATAACATTGATTCAGGCCGTTGGAGTATCCATGGGGCTGCAAAGTCTTACCGGTAAAGGCGGTGAGAGCGCCATAATGATAGATATGCCTACATTCATCACCCTCGCAGCCGTCAGTATGCTTGCGGGAACCATGATTTTGGTATGGATAGGTGATCAGATAACCCAAAGAGGTATCGGTAACGGTATATCCTTGATCATCTTTGCAGGTATCGTATCCGGAATACCTTCCGCGATAGCTGGAACCATCAATCTTGTTAACACTGGCGAGTTGAACTTTCTGGTTCTAATCGCCATAGTGGTGATAATACTCGCCACGGTCGGGTTTATCATATATGTGGAGCTGGCCGAAAGAAGGATACCGGTCTCTTACAGCAGAAAAGTGCTGATGCAAAATCAGAAAAAGAGGATTATGAACTATATTCCCATCAAGCTTAACCTAAGCGGCGTCATACCTCCTATTTTCGCATCCGCTTTGCTGATGTTCCCTGCTACCATTTTGCAGTCCAGCACCAATCCGATAGTGCAGAAAATCTCGGATTTGCTAAATCCCAACAGCCTGGTTTTCAACCTGCTGATGTTCTTTCTGGTGGTCTTTTTCGCTTTCTTCTACGCATCTATCGTATTCAATGCCAAGGAGATTGCCGAAAACCTCAAGCGTCAGGGTGGATTTATTCCGGGTGTAAGACCTGGCGAACCTACAGCCGAATATCTAAACAAAGTAGCGAGCCGGCTGACGTTTTGGGGTGCTCTTTATCTGGGGTTGATATCCACACTTCCCTGGATTTTGGTAAAAGCGATGGGAGTTCCTTTCTATTTTGGGGGAACGGCGGTTTTGATTGTGGTTCAGGTGGCACTTGATACCATGAGAAAAATCGAGGCCCAGATATATATGAGCAAATACCAGACGCTGAGTGCGGTGGGGCTTTAATGGCTATAGCCGTTAGAAAACCTGCCGAAATAGATAAACTCCGCACCGCCAGCCAGGCGGTGGCGAAGACCTTGAACCACCTGGAGACTCTTTGCAGGCCCGGTATCACTCTAAAAGAGATAGACAAAGAGGGCGAGGAGTATCTGAAATCTTTGGGTGCCAGACCCTCTTTCAAGGGTCTATACGGCTTTCCCGCATCTGTCTGCACCTCTGTAAACGAGGTTATAATACACGGTATTCCCACGGACTACAAGCTTCAAGAGGGTGATATAGTGGGTCTTGATTTGGGGAGTGAGATAGATGGATGGTATGGTGACGCAGCCATAACGATAGGAGTTGGCGAAATTGCGAAAAAGGATGAGGAGCTCATCTCCTGCGCCAAAGACGCACTCTATTTCGCTATCGATTTGATAAAACCCGGGCTTAGGTTCAAGGAGCTCAGTTTCGAGATAGAGCGGTTCATAAAATCGCGTGGCTTCGTTCCGCTTCACGGCTTTTGCGGTCACGGTATAGGCAAAAGACCGCATGAGGAGCCGGAAATCCCCAACTATCTGGAGTTTGGTTCTCCCAAAAGCGGCCCGAAAATAAAAGAGGGCATGGTCTTTTGTCTGGAGCCTATGATATGTCAAAAGATAGGAACGCCCAGGATTTTGGAGGACAAGTGGTCAGTGGTGAGCCAGGATGGGCTTAGAGGCAGCCATTACGAACATACGGTTGCGGTTGTCGGAAAGAGAGCCGAGATATTAAGCAAGGAGGATTGAGATGGCAAAAGATGATGTGATAGAGGTGGACGGTATAGTTAAAGAGGCGTTGCCAAACGCAACTTTCAGGGTCGAGCTTGAAAACGGGCACAACGTGCTTTGCCATATAGCTGGCAAGATGAGAATGCACTATATAAAGATAATGCCGGGCGACAAAGTCAAGGTTGAGTTGACGCCATACAGCCTCGATAAAGGCAGGATAACTTTCCGCTATAAGTAAGCTTAAATTAAGAAAAAATTAAGTATAATTATGTCCCTTTTTGGGGAAATATGATGAGCCTTTATAAGATTAGGCACAAATCTTATAAGGGTTGGTTTGATTAGACTCGTCAAACCTAAGCGTACCGTTTAAGTGCTAATATTTTTAAGGAGCTTCGTAATGAAAGTTAGACCATCGGTTAAGAAGATGTGTGAAAAGTGTAAGATAATCAAGAGAAAAGGCGTAATCCGCGTGATTTGCGTCAATCCAAAACATAAACAGAGACAAGGATAAGCAAGATGGCAAGGATAGCAGGCGTAGATCTTCCAAAAAACAAGAGAATTGAGTATGCACTTCCATACGTTTATGGAATAGGCCTTACCACTTCCAGAAAAATCCTCGAGGCGGTGGGAATAAGCTTTGACAAAAGAGTTTACGAGCTTACCGAAGAAGAGGTGGCGGCAATCAACAAATACATAAGAGAGCACTATATGGTAGAAGGTGACCTAAGAAGAAAAGTCGCCATGGATATCAAGGCTCTTATGGATATAGGGTGCTACAGAGGGCTTAGACACAGACGTGGCCTACCTGTTCGCGGTCAAAAGACGAAGACAAACGCGCGAACGAGAAAAGGCAAGAAAAAAACTGTAGGTGCAAAGTAAAGGATAGCTGATGGCAAAAAGAAAAGGTTCAAGAAAAAAGATAGTTAAAAAGAATATAGCGAGAGGAATCGTCTATATCAACGCCACATTCAACAATACGGTAGTTACCGTAACGGACGAGATGGGTAATGTGATAGCCTGGAGCAGTGCGGGCAGCCTGGGATTCAAAGGGAGCAAGAAATCCACACCTTTTGCGGCTCAGCAGGCGGTTGAGGATGCTATGACAAAAGCCAAAGAGCACGGTATAAAAGAGGTAGGCATAAAGGTTCAGGGTCCAGGCAGTGGCCGGGACACGGCGGTAAAGAGCGTAGGTGCCATCGAAGGTATCAGGGTTATATTTTTCAAGGATATAACGCCGCTTCCGCACAACGGTTGCAGACCTCCTAAAAGAAGAAGAGTTTAATTTTAAAAACGGTACGCCCATACAAGAGTTCAATATAATTTGGAGTAGGAGAAAAGATGGCAAGATATAGAGGTCCAGTAGAGAAGATAGAAAGAAGACTTGGTGTTAGTCTGGCGCTTAAAGGTGAAAGAAGGCTGGCTGGAAAGAGCGCGTTGGAGAAAAGACCTTACCCACCGGGACAGCACGGGCAAAGAAGAACGAAGATTTCCGAATACGGAATGCAGCTTAGAGAGAAACAGAAAGCCAAATATATGTATGGCGTTTTGGAAAAGCAGTTTAGAAATATGTTTAAAGAAGCGGTAAGAACCGAAGGCAACCCGGGAGAGAACCTGATAAAACTTCTTGAGCAAAGACTTGACAACGTTGTTTACAGAATGGGATTTGCAACTACCAGAAGATTTGCCAGACAGCTGGTAAACCACGGACACGTCTTGGTAGATGGAAAAAGGGTTAACATCCCTTCATACAGAGTTAAACCGGGACAGAAGATCGAAATTAGAGAGAAGAGTAAAAACAATCCTCAGATTCAACGCTCTTTGGAGCTTACCAACCAGATAGGTCTGGTTCCATGGGTCGATGTAGACAAGGAAAAAGTTTTCGGCATCTTTACGAGAATCCCAGAAAGAAGCGAGGTTGAGATTCCTGTTGAAGAGAGACTGATTGTTGAGCTATACTCTAAATAATAGCTTCTAAAGGGAGATCTCCCTTTAGGTAAAAAAAAATAAAGAGAGTAGGCAGATGAGAAAAATAAAAACAAAACCATCGGTTCCAACCAATATTGAAGTTCAAAAAGTAAAAGACAACTATATCAGACTAAACGTATACCCGTATGAGAGCGGATATGCCATCTCCGTTGCACATCCACTTAGAAGGATACTTTTAAGCTCAACTGCCGGATATGCGCCAATCGGTATAAAGATTGACGGGGTACAGCATGAATTCGACAGCATAAGAGGTATGCTTGAGGATGTGGCTGTATTTATCATAAACCTGAAAAATATCCGGTTTAAGATAAAAGATAGTGAAAAAGATGAGCTTACCGTAGATTATGAGTTCAGCGGACCAAAAGAGCTATATGGCAAAGATCTTGAAAATGAGGAAGTGGAGATCGTAACGCCTGAAAATTTTCTGGCCACGCTCAATGAAGACGCGCAGCTTAGATTCTCTTTGCTTATAAAAAAGGGAATCGGTTATGTTCCCAGCGAAGATATCAGAGAGATGCTGCCTGAGGGTTACATTCCGCTGGATGCCTTTTTTACCCCTGTAAAGAAGGCGGTGTACGAGATAGAGAAGGTTTTGGTCGAGGATGACCCCAACTATGAAAAAATCGTCTTTGACATCGAGACGGACGGCCAGATAGAGCCTCAGGAAGCTCTTAAGATGGCCTATGAGGTTTTGCAAAGCCAGATGGAGATATTCAACAGTGAGTTCAACATCGTGGAAGGCAATGAGGCTGCTACCGGTTCCAAACACGATAAAATCCTCTACGCTCCGCTTGAGAGCCTGGACCTTAGTGCCAGAAGTTTCAACTGTCTGGATAAGGCCGGTATAAAATATGTGGGTGAACTGCTGTTGATGGATAAGAAAGATCTTAAAAACATCAAAAATCTTGGTAAGAAATCATACGATGAGATAGAAGAGAAGCTCGAAGAGCTTCAGGTTGATATGGGAAGCCTCACCGAAGAGGCTAAAAAGTCGATATTAGATAAATTAGAACAGTCTAAAGGATAGGGAATGAGACATAGACACGGATACAGAAAACTCAGCAGAACAAGCTCACACAGAAAAGCACTGCTGAAAAATCTTGCTATCGCTTTGATAATGAGCGAGAGAATCGAGACCACGGTGGCAAAAGCGAAGACTCTTAGAAGTTATATCGAAAAGCTTGTAACAAAAGCCAAAAAGGGCGATTTCAACGCTCACAGAGAGGTATTTTCATATCTTCAGGACAAAGAGGCCACAAAAAAACTTATGAACGAGATTGCGCCAAAATATCAAGAGAGAAACGGCGGATATACAAGAATTGTCAGAACCAGAACCCGAAGAGGCGACGCAGCCCCTATGGCATTCATCGAGTTGGTATAACCTCTGAGGTTATACCAACTACTCTCATTTCTTCAGTAGACTTTAAGTAAAAATCGATTATATTCCCTTCACATTAACTAATAAGGATTTTATATGTTTCCATTTTCTGATGAGGACCTATATCCGGCGGTGGAAAAGAGCATAGAGAAGATAAGGCCTATGCTGGCGCTTGACGGCGGTGACATAAAGCTTCTGGGTGTAAAAAATGGCAA
>JAMOUF010000164.1 GCA_027068245.1 Campylobacterales bacterium
TGTAAGCAGAATCCCCCTTTGGGAATAGAGTGTAGATATTCTGGTCCGCTCCAAGCCTTATCTCGCCCTCATCCTTGCTCAAGCGTTCAAGCTCTTCGGGCTCCACTTCCCCAAAACGAGTTTCGTGTATTCTTACGCCCCCAATCTTTGTAAGATATTTTCCTGTAAGAACTTCTCCACCACTTTCAAGCCCATCCGGATAAAACTCTTTCATCTTCTCTAAAAACCCCTCCAGCCCAATCTCCTCTATAAAATGAAAGAGTCTGGCCCTGTTTCTGCTCCCTCTTGGCCCATACTTTTTGTAAGCCTCTATAATGGCTCCAAAAACATCCACTACCTGCTCTTTTTTTATAAAAAGTCCGGTATCTTTGGCAAAGGCGCTGTTTTTACCTCCCAAAAAGAGCCTGAATCCATACTTCTCCCCTCTCTTTGCCAAAGCGAAATAGCAGTCGTTGGTAAAAAAGGAGACTACGTTTTTTCTGTTTCCGCTGATGGCTGCGTTGAATTTTCTTGGCAGCATTCCAAGATTATCCATATCCAAAGCTATCTTTTCCATCTCTTTTATGATTGGATAAACTTCAATGATACTCTCTTTGCCATACCCATCCATGGGGTCCGTCACAATGTTTCTTATGTTGTCCGTAAGGGTAGCAAGCGTTGTTAGGCCATATCCCAGCAGCTCTTTATGAGTTTTCAGGGCCTCTTTGAAATCGAGCCCGTGTATCTCTATCTGGGCTCTGGCCGTTACAAGAACTTTTCTTCTGTAAGATTTTTGGGCTATCGCTTTCAGGCTCTTTTTTTCTATCCGGCCGGCAGGGATTCTGATGCGGAGCATAAACTTATCTGGATGCTGCTTCGTAGTGTAGATACCGAAATTTTTCAAATAAAATATATCGGCATCAGTTAGATTTTTTGGGTCTATCTTCTCAAGCCGGTCGTAAAACTCTTTTGGAGAAAGGTTGAGTTTAAGTTTCTCAATTTTATTTAGCTTCATCTATGAGCTCTTTTAATCTAAGAGCGTTCTCTATAGCCGCGCCGCTTGCGGTGTTGTTGAAAATAACAACCGCCTCATCATATTTTACCGCCCTTTTTGCCAGCTCTTTTAAAAAATCCTCATCATAGCTGGAGTAGTAGAGCTTTGGCGAGCCGTGCAGCCTGAAATATGCCGTATCCATCTCAAACTCTTTGTCCCAGTAGATTCCAGGCTCCGCATAAACCGGATAAAACCCGAACTCCATCACATCTACCTCTTTCCAGCTCTCGTGGCGTGGCTCGATGAAGATTTTTCCACCATAAAGGTTTCTTATAAATTTTGAAAAACTCTCCACGCTCTCTTTTTCAAATTTCAAAGATGGCGGAAGCTGGACCAGCGGAGCGTAAAATTTCTCTTTGAGCCCCTCTACCCTTTCAAAAAACTCCTCCAAATCCTCGAGGTTTTTTTTGAGCCTTCCAAAATGTGTCACGCTGCGAGGTATTTTGGCGGTAAAGGAGAAGTTGTCCGGAGTTTGGGAATACCACTTTTCAAATGTGCTCTTAAGAGGCAGGGAGTAAAATGTCCTGTTTATCTCCACTGAGTTAAAAACTTTGGAGTATCTCTCAAGCTGGGTTGAGCCCTCCTGGGGGAAGAGGTGCTGCAGCCTTTTTGGTATGGCCCATCCGGCGGTGCCTATCTTAATGGAGGAAATGGCGCACCCCCGTAAAATAGAGTGCGATACCGTGTTCGTCGGCCGCCTCTATAACCTCTTCGTCCCTGATGCTCCCTCCTGGCTCCACTATCGCTTTTACCCCCACTTTTGCGGCTTCGTCCACGGAGTCACGGAAAGGAAAGAAGGCCTCGCTTGCCATCGAGCTGCCCTTAAGGTCGATTCCCAAAGATTTCGCTTTTTCTATGGCGCACCTGGCGGCGTCCACACGGCTTGTCATCCCCATACCTATGGCTACCAGCGCCCCGTCTTTGACATATGTGACGCAGTTGGATTTGGTAAGGGCGGCTATCTTCCAGGCCATCAAAAGGTCCTTTTTATCCTCTACGCCCGCTTTGCTGACCTGTTTTGCCTCCAAAACCTCCTCATCTTTTACGAAATCCGCATCCTGGTAGACAAAGCCTCCCTCTATATGTTTGAAATCATACAAATCCCCGCTAATCTCCAGATGCCCTCTGCCAAGGTCGAAGAGCTTGATTCTCTTTTTGCCCTCAAAAACCTCCATTGCCTCTTTGGTTATCTCACCGGCAATTATAACTTCTACGAAGATTTTGTTAATCTCTTTTGCCAGCTCTTTATCCACCACCC
>JAMOUF010000165.1 GCA_027068245.1 Campylobacterales bacterium
TTTCTACACCTGCTTTTTTTATTAATCTTTGAAACATTGCATATACAGAACCTTTTTTGAGGGTTGGGAAAATCAAGCCCTCTTTAATTGTTTCAAGATAGGGAATAACTTCATCAGGTATTGGATAGCGATAATCTTCTTTTGTCTTTGTGATTGTCTTTGGTGCGACAATCATCTTTTTATCTAAATAACAGTCTTCTATCCTAAGTTGTCTTAGCTCTCCATGTCGATGAGCTGTAAGCACTACCATATAAAGAAAGTTTTTAAATTCTTCCTGCTGATGTTTGGCTAAGGCTTTATTGTCAAGCGCAATCCAAAAATGTACCACAATGTCGAGCAAAAATGTACCATTAGGTAACTAAAAGTTACACCTCTATTTTAAAGAATGCCCGCTTTTCTTTTCTGCCTCAAACGATAGCTTTCCCCTTGAATGTTGATGATGTGTGAATGATGGATCAATCTATCAAGTATAGCGGATGTCAATGCTTCGTCATGATTGAGTACCTCCTTCCATTTGGTAAAAGTGAGATTGGTCGTAATGATGATAGAGCCGGTTTCATATTTTTTATTGACAATCTGAAACAGAAGGTTTGCTTGTGTTTCATTGAGTTTGATATAACCGAATTCATCAAGGATGAGCAATCTATTGGGCGCTATCACCCGTTTGAAATAGTGTTCGAGTTGATTGGTCTTATATGCACTTTCTAACTGTAATAACAAATCGGCTACGGTAATGAACTTTGTTTTTATCCTTTGTTGTGTAGCGAGGTACCCAAGCGCTATAGCGATATGGGTTTTACCCACGCCGCTTGGACCGAGCAAGAGGATATTTTGCGTTTTATCGATAAAACTAAGAGTAGCAAGTTCATTTAGCTGTGTTTTATCGACTGCGGTAGCGCCGTAATCGAACTGCTCGAGTGTCTTGATAATCGGAAATCCGGCAAGCTTACGGATGGTAGTACGTGCCCGCAGCGCTCTTTGGGTTGCTTCATACTCCAAAAGCTTCAAAAGATACTCACTGTAGGAGAGATGCTCTTGTGCTGCCTTATCGGCAAGCTCTTTGTAATGTTGCATCAATGCGCTTAAGCGAAATTCCTTGGCATAAGCCTCTATTTGATTATGAAGCATAAGCGTCTCCGTTATGAAGAAGTATTTGTTCATAATCGCTTAATGTAGTATAATACCCTATATCGATCTTTGGAAGTGCAACCGTAGTGGGGCGCTCTCTTTCCAAGGTCGATCGTTTGATCGCTTTCGGCAAATAAGGGCGAAGCGCTTTTTTCTCTTCTATCAATCTCTTATCGATACGCTCTTTGGTCGTTGCGTGGATACGCTTGTTCGTTCTCTCTATCCATCCGAAGATATGAGTATTTAGCAGTTGCGGCGTTATTGCAAGAGCGCTATGTTTGAGTGAAGCTTTAAGCGGTCTATAGAAGTTGCCTTTGATATATCCGTTTAGACGTTCCACTTTCCCTTTCGTTTGCGCTCTATTTGGCTTACAGAACTTTGGAGTGAAGTACCCTTTGGCAAACTCCAAAAACTTTTGATTGAACCCGTGTTTGTCTTTTCCGTATTTATCCCGCTTAATGATAGCACTCTTGAGATTGTCGTAAAGAATCGTCTCCGGCACGCCTCCGAAGTATTCGAACGCTTTTTCATGACACATTTGCCAGATCTCTTGTCGCATCGAATCGGTACAATAGATAAACGGCGCTCTTGAATACCCAAGAATCATCACAAATGCATAGATAGGATTCTTTCCGCTTCGTAACGTCGTCCAATCCACTTGTGCCTGATAGCCCGGCTTTGTCTCAAACCGAACGATCGGCTCTTGTCTCTTCGGCAATGCTTTTTCGTAAAACAACCGCATATAGCGTTGCACGATACGCAACTTTCCACTAAAGCCTAATTCCTCTATCTCATATAAAATGACACTTGACGGGATACGATCGGGAAGTGCTTGCTCCAAACGTTTATCGATATACTCTTTATATCGATCGAGCTTGCTTGGATAGGCTCGTTTTTTATACCCTTGCATCTCCTCCTCTTGAAGACGCTTTGCAACCGTCCTTCTATCGATACCGAGCATCTTGGCTATAGCTCTGTTTGAATACCCTTGCTTGTTCAATGTATGAATCACTATATACTCCTCATAGCTAATCATAAACTTTCTATCCTTGCAACTATTTTTTCAAAGGATAGCGTAGTTTCTTTACCGGTACATTTTTACTTTGCACTTGTGGAGTATTTTAGCACGACATTTGACAGCAT
>JAMOUF010000166.1 GCA_027068245.1 Campylobacterales bacterium
ACAATCTATGAAAGACACCGCCACAGATACGAGGCAAACCCCAAATACAGAGAGCTTTTGGAGAAAAACGGAATGGTTGTCAGCGGTGAGAGCGAAGAGGGGCTTATAGAGGCCGTGGAGCTAAAAGAGCATCCCTGGTTCATAGGGGTGCAGTTTCATCCGGAGTTTACCTCGCATCTGCAAAAGCCAAATCCTTTGATAACGGCTTTTATCAAAAACTCTTTAGAGAACCGATGAGAGTTCTGACGAAAAAAGATGTATACGAGATTTTAAAATCACGGTTCAAAGAGGGGTTTGTAAAACTCTCGGCCCTTCCCCAGCCCCATACCCTGAAGGATATGCAAAAGGCTTCCAAACGGGTGGCAAAAGCCATAAGAGATGGGGAGAAAATCGCCGTTATCGGTGACTATGACGTTGATGGGGTGGTATCTACCGCTTTGATGATGGAGTTTTTCAAGGCGGCCGGGGTGGATGCGCAGTTCAAGATTCCAAACCGGTTCACCGACGGGTACGGCCTTAGCAAAGCTTTGATAGACAGAGTGGACGCCGATGTGATTATCACCGTCGATAACGGTATCAGCGCTTTCGAGGCTGCCAGATACTGCAAAGAAAAAGGGATAGACCTGATTATCACCGACCACCACACCCCCTCAAAAACCCTGCCTGAAGCATATGCGGTGATAAATCCGAAACAGGAAGCCTGTAATTTCGAGTATCCGGATATCTGCGGGGCCCAGGTGGCCTGGTTCTTTATGGCGCAGATGAAAAAGGAGCTGGGTTTGAGTCTGGATATGAAAAACTATCTGGACCTGCTGGCTTTGGCTATCATCGCCGACGTAATGCCCCTGCGCCAGATAAACCGCTCACTGGTGCAGGCGGGACTGAGAGTTTTTGAAAAGAGCCAACGGCCCTCTATAGAGTTTTTAAGAAACGTTTTGAAAAAAAACGAGTTCAAAAGCGACGATTTGGCCTTTGGGGTAGCTCCTATCATAAACAGCGCCGGACGGATGGAGGATGCGAAAATCGCTCTGGATTTTCTGATGGCGAAGGACTATTTCGAGGCCTCGGTATACTACTCCAGGCTTTTGGCGCTAAACACCCAGCGAAAAGAGGAGGAGAGACGGGTTTATCAGGAGTCTTTGCCCTTTGTGAACGAGGAGCCCGTGGTGGTGAGCGTGGGAGAGGACTGGAACGAGGGAGTTGTGGGAATCGTGGCCTCCAGAATTGCGGAGAAGTTCAACAAACCCACCGTCATTCTCACAAAATCCTCCAAAGGTTACTACAAGGGCAGCGGCAGAAGCGTGGGGGATGTGGATTTATACTCCCTTTTGGAGGCATCCAAAAGCCACCTTCTGCACTTTGGAGGCCATAAAAAGGCCGCCGGGCTGGCTTTGGAGCCAGATAGTGTGGAGGATTTTAAAAAATCGATGAACCTCTATGCCGCCAATATTCCCAAAGAGGACTTCATAAGCGACGAGGGCGTGCTTGGGGAGTTGCCTTTTAGCCAGGTGGACTGGGAGCTTATAGAGATTTTGGAGCAGTTCGCCCCTTATGGCGAGTCAAACCCACTGCCAAAATTCGCCGCACGGGATGTGGAGGTGCTGGAGTTTAGAAAGGTGGGCGAGAACGGGGCCCATCTGCTGCTGACGCTAAGAGAGTCGGGACGGGTTTTCAAAGCCATCTGGTTTAGAACCGACTTCGAGGTAAAAAGCGACAGGGTAGACATCGTATACCATCCATCAAAAAATATTTTCAATAACACCATTAACATTCAACTTTTTTTATCGAAAATTTTTTAGTTACTGAAATGTTAACTCTTTTTGCCTCTTTTTTGAGGCAATTTATAATTAATTTTATTTTTTTTCGGTAAAATATTTATTATAAGTAAAACTAATACCAGGAGTTGTTATGGAGAAGAAGAAAATCAAACTGATTCAGGAAATTATAGAAGATACGATGCAGACCCAGGGCCTTTCGAGAAGGGATGCGTTAAAAATAATGGGTCTTGGCGGTGCCGGCCTTTTGACGGGTTCCGGGATGGTTACGGAGGCCAAAGCCGGAGGCAGCAGCGACAAAAAAGCGACTATCGTCATAGTCGGTGGTGGAGCTGGCGGTATCATGGCCACGGCCAGGATAAGAAGGGCGGCTCCAAACGCGAAGATTATCCTCATAGCTCCAAACGAGATACACCTCTATCAGCCGGGACAGGTATTCATGGCAGCCGGGCTTTATACGGCCGATGAGATAAAAAAACCCAACAGCGAGTTCGTCCCAAGCGGAGTGGAGTGGATAAAAGAGAGCGTAGCCGAGTTCGACCCGGATAACAATACCGTCATAACCGATAAAAACAGAAAAATAAAATATGACTTTCTGGTTGTCGCCACGGGGCTTGCCTACGACTATGAGAGAATCGAGGGCCTTAGAAAAGAGGATATCGGCAAAAACGGCATCTCAAGCGTATATCTGAATAACCCCGTAACAGGTGATGTTAGCGGTGGAAGCATCACGTGGGAGTGGTTCAATCAGCTAAGAGCGGCGGCCGAGAAGGCATCCCCCGACAACCCTCTTCAGGCTATCTACACCCAGCCCGATACTCCTATCAAGTGCGGGGGCGCGCCTCAGAAGATTCTCTATCTTAGCGACGATTTTCTAAGAGGCAACGGGCCCGTTGGTGGAGCGGACATACATAACAACGTCAAAGCCTATTTTTGTAAAAAGGGGACCAAACTTTTTGGAATACCCGAATACAACAAAACTCTCGTTGAAGAGGTGGTTCCGATGTATGGAAACATCGATACCAAATGGAACCATGTGCTAAGAAAGATGGACGTAAACAAAAAGATAGCCACATTCGAGCACACATACCAGGTAAAAGGGGAGTGGGACCCGGATTTGGAAGAGTATGAGATGATAACCAAAAAAGAGATGGTAGAGATGCCATACGACTTTATCCATGTGGTTCCGCCGATGAAAGGGGTTGACGCGGTTGCCAACTCTCCGATAGCCTGGCAAAAAGGTAGCGCCAAGGGCTGGATGGCCGCCGATAGATATACCCTTCAGCATATCAAGTATAAAAACGTATTTGGAATAGGCGATATTTTGGGAATTCCTCTTGGAAAGACCGGAGGAAGCGCCAGACACCACGGCCCGATTTTGACGGAAAACCTCACTGCCGTAATGGAGGGCAAGGAGCCCACGGCGAAATTTGACGGATATACGGTCTGTCCTTTGAAGACCCAGTATGGAAAGATTATGCTGGCCGAGTTCAACTATGACGGCCCCGCCCCCTCTTTTCCATTTTTGGACCCAAGCAAGCCAAGATGGATATGGTGGGTGTTCGATCTTTATATGCTAAAACCTATGTATTGGTATTTGATGCTAAGAGGAGTTATGTAGGGTGAGGATATTAAAAAGGGAACTTTTTGTATTTTTCACTCTTTTTATCCTTTTAAGCCTATCCATCCATTTCAAGCAGTGGCTAAGCTCCCCTTTGGAGCATATAGAGGCCCTGCCAACCAGCCCTATGGGGCCGTGGCACCCTCTGGTGCTTACATTCGTGGCCTATGTGGTGGTCACACTGGTTAGGATTACCATATATCTTATAAACCGGCTCAAAGCCAAAAGGGGCTAGGCCGGTCTCCATTTAGGCTCTTCGGAAAGTTTTGGAAAACCCTCCAGTATCTGATAGGGTTTGAAGTTTGTCTTGTAGGCAAAAGAGGCGCATCCATCCACCCAGTAACCCAGATATATCCATTTCAACCCATACTTTTTGGCAAGCTCTATCTGTATAAGCAAAGAGTATATACCCAAAGAGAGCCTCTCGAAATCCGGGTCATAGTAGAAGTAGATGGAGCTGATGCCGTCTTCCAATATATCTATCAAGTCCACCCCCACCAGCTTTCCATCGTGAAAGTAGAGCACCTCTTTTCCAAAGTCGTGCGCTCCTACCACAAACTCGGTGTAGTAGGTTTCGTAATCTATCTCATAATATTTCCATCCGCTCTTTTGGGCTTTGAATTTGTGGTATCTGTTGTAAAGCTCGATATGCTCGGTGGTAAGCGAGGGTTTGGATATGTAGACCTGGGTCTCTTTGTTTCTTTTAAGAGCCTTTTTCTGGGAGCGGGAGAGCTTGAAGTTCTCCACGTCTATGCGCAGGTTCTTGCATTCATTGCATCCGTTGCATATAGGGTGGAAATAGGAGTTTCCAAACCGCCTGTAACCGCGCTTTATAAGCTCGGAGCACAGCTTTTTGGTGGCGTTTGGGATATATCGGTAGAAAAACCTGCTCTTTCTATCCGGCAGATAGGCACACTTCGAGTCAAGGGTGCAAAAGTCTATCGACTCCGTTATCAAGGGACCGTTCATCTATATTGGCAGCACCCTGATGTTTTGGTCCTGGAGTTTCTCTTTGAGCGTGTGCTCTATGCCAAAAAGCGTCCCCGTGGTCGCGCTGGCACACCCGACACATGCCCCCATATAGCGGATGTAGATGTCGGTAAAATCACCGCTTTGTTTTACGTCTATTACCTCCAGGTTTCCGCCGTCAAGCACCAAAAACTGCCTGATGCTCTCGTCTATGGTCTTTTCTATCGCCTCTTTTTTCTCCTCGATACTCATATCCTTGAAAGTTTTGTTCTCTGTCATGGCCTCTCCTAAATAAGATAAATTTTCTCCTAATTTTGCGTAATATTACATCAGAAGGGCTTAAGGAAAGTTTAAAGTTTCAAACTGCATTGCGGTAGGGAAATTTTTTAGTATACTTTTATAAATTATTTCAACCAAGGAGTGAAAATGGAACTGGACCAGTTAAGTGCGATAAACGACGTTTATGTTGTGTGCGAGTGCCTTGAGATAACCTACAAAGAGATAATAGACGCCATAAAGGCCGGCAACTGCGATTTGGAATCGTTGATGGAGGCAACGGGTGCGGGAACCGCCTGCGGGAAGTGTAAGAGCAGGGAGAGCGACCCGGCTGACGAGAGGGCCATACACCTGGATGAGATACTCGCCTTGGCAAAAGGAGAGGGTCTTTGTCCGGATGATAAATCCGGCTCCTAAAACCTTTGTGGCTGGGGAGCGTTTATAAGGGAGAAAAACTCCTCCCTGGTTTTGAGGTTCTCTTTGAAAACGCCCCTTAGGGCGGAACTTACGGTAGTGGAGCAGATTTTCTCCACACCTCTCATCTCCATACACATATGTCGTGCCTGTATAACCACCCCCACGCCCTTTGGCTCAACCGTTTGCATAATGGCGTCGGCAATCTGTTCCGTCATCTGTTCTTGTATCTGCAGCCTTCTGGCAAATATATCCACCATCCTTGGAATTTTTGAAAGTCCCACAACCTTGCCGTCTGGAATGTATGCCACGTGTGCCCTGCCGATGATGGGAAGCAGGTGGTGTTCGCAAAGGGAGTAGAACTCGATGTCTCTAACCAGCACCATCTCGTCGTTGCTGGAGCTAAAGAGCGCCTCTCCAAGGACCTCTTTGGGGTCTTTTGCGTAGCCGTTTGTCAGGTGCAAAAAGGCCTTGTATACCCGCTCAGGCGTCTTTTTGAGCCCTTCTCTGTCCGGATTTTCTCCAATCAGCTCCAAAATCTCCCTTACCGCCTTTTCAAATCTGGCTTTTTTATCCATCTTTTCTCCACAATTTTTTCTATTTTAACCAATTTCAGTTTAAAGCATTATTTTGGTAAAATAGCACTTAAAATTTTTAAAAAGGGTTACTTGATGGAAGTAAAAGCAGCGAAAATAGATAACGCAAACGCAAAGATAGAGATAAAAATCCCCGTTGAAGAGGTAGAAAAAAGAGGTGAGAAAATAGCCAAAAATCTTTCAAAGACCATGGATATACCGGGATTTAGAAAAGGTAAGGTTCCCGTGGCCGTGGTAAAACAGAGATATGGGGACAAGATAGCCCAGGACGCCGAGGCGGAGCTGATAAGAGAGGCTATGGAAAAGGGTTTTGAGGAGCTTGGAATAGATAAAGAGCAGATGCTGGGAGAGCCTATATTTTCCAAATTCGAGAAAAAAGAGGATGTGATAGAGGCGGAGCTTGAGATAGGTTTCAGGCCCGAGATAGATTTGGAAGGGTATGAGGAGCTGATACCTGAAGTCAAAGAGCCGGAAGTTGGCGAAGAGGAGGTTGAAAAGAGAATCGAGGAGCTGGCAAACGCCATGGCCCAGTTTGTAGAGAGCGACAAAGAGGAGGCTCAAAAGGGCGATTTGGTCGTTATCGATTTTAAAGGCAGACTGGAAGAGGGCAAAGAGATTGAGGGTGGAAGCGCCGAAAATTTCGAGCTCGTTTTAGGCAGCGGACAGTTCATACCAGGGTTTGAGGAGCAGATAGAGGGTATGAAAAAGGGCGAGACGAAAACCGTCGAGGTCACTTTCCCCGAGGACTACCCAAACAAAGAGCTTGCGGGTAAAAAGGCACAGTTTGAAGTGACGCTCAAAGGCATCAAGACAAAAGAGGAGATAGCCGTTGACGACGAGCTTGCGAAGAAGATGCTGCAAAAAGATGATGCCACGCTGGATGAGCTCAAAGAGGAGATAAGAAAGCAGCTTAAAAACGAGAAGCTCACGAAACTTTACAATGAAGAGCTGAAGCCAAAACTTATGGAGGCATTGGTAGAGAAGTTCGAGTTTGATTTGCCAAAGAACATAGTGGAGCAGGAAATCGACGTTCAGCTGAACAACAAAGCCGCATCCATGAGCGAAGAGGAGATAAAAGAGCTTAGAGAGAATCCCGATAAGCTAAAAGAGCTCAGGGAGGAGCTTAAAGAGGAGGCCCAAAAGAGCGTAAAAGCCACCTTTATAGTAGACGCTTTGGCTAAAAAAGAGGGCATTGAAGTAGATGACCAGGAGGTGGTTCAGACCATATATTACGAGGCGCTGCAGATGGGAAGAAACCCGCAGGAGATTTTAGAGGCTTACCAGAAACAGGGACTGTTGCCGGCGATTAAGATGGCGATGATAGAGGATAAGCTGTTGACCCACCTGTTAAATAAAAAACTTGAAAAAGACGAGGAAACAAAATGAGCTACTATGTCCCGATAGTAATCGAGAGAACGGGAAGAGGAGAGAGAAGTTACGATATCTACTCCAGGCTGTTAAAAGACAGAATCATCATGCTTACAAGCCCGATAGACGATGCGGTGGCATCCTCCATCGTTGCCCAGATGCTCTTTTTGGAGGCGGAGGACCCGGATAAGGATATCTATCTTTATATCAACTCCCCAGGCGGCGTCATCACAAGCGGGTTTAGCATCTATGATACGATGAACTACATAAAACCCGATGTGGCTACCATCTGTATGGGCCAGGCCGCATCCATGGGCGCCTTTTTGCTAAGCAGCGGAACCAAGGGCAAAAGGTTCGCCCTGCCTCATTCGAGGATTATGATACACCAGCCTTTGGGCGGGGCCCAGGGCCAGGCTACCGATATCGAGATTCAGGCAAAAGAGATACTTAGACTAAAAAAGACACTCAATGAGATAATGGCAAAAAATACGGGCCAAAGCGTAAAAAAGATAGCACGAGATACAGAGAGGGACTTTTTTATGAGTGCCGAGGAGGCGAAAGAGTATGGCCTGATAGACCAGGTGCTGGAGAAAAGCTTTAAATGATAAGGGATATCGTCACCTATCCGGACAAGAGGCTTTTTCTACGCTCACGGGAGGTGGAGAGTTTCGACAGGGAGCTTCATACCCTTCTGGATGATATGTATGAGACGATGATTGCCAAAAACGGCATCGGCCTTGCCGCGATACAGGTGGCGGTCCCTTTAAGGGCTCTTATAATAAACCTGCCCGACGAGGATGGCGCCCAGCACAAGGATGAGCTGCTGGAGCTTATAAACCCGGTAATTGTGGAAAAGAGGGGCTCCCAGGTCTATACCGAGGGGTGTCTAAGCGTTCCGGAGTATTATGACGACGTGGAGCGGGCCGCATGGATAAAGGTGGAATACCTTGATAGAGATGGCAGAAAAAAGAGCCTTGAGACAGATGGGCTTTTAGCCGTAGCCGTCCAGCATGAGATGGACCATCTCGACGGCCACCTATTTATAGAGAAACTTCCCTATCTTAAGAGAAAAAAATTTGAAAAAGAGTTTAAAAAGAAGCTAAAAAGTGCAAAAGCTAAAGTGCGCAACTCTTGAGGGAGCGGATGCGAGGGTTGTTGAGGTGGAGAGCTCCTTTACCAGGGGCCTTCCCTCCTTTAGCATCGTAGGACTTGCCGGCAGCTCCATCCAGGAGGCGAAGGAGCGGGTAAAGTCCGCCCTTTTATCCAATGGCTTCACCTTTCCACCAAAAAAAATCACCATAAACCTCTCCCCAAGCGACCTTAAAAAGAGCGGAAGCCATTTCGATTTGGCGATAGCGTTGGGTATAGCCCTGGAAAAGGAGGCCAAAAGTGATATATTTATATTTGGTGAGCTTGGGCTTGACGGCAAGGTTAAGGCGAGCGGCTCTATTTTTCCCATAGTTTTGGCCCTGGCAAAAGAGCCCATAGATGTTTTGGCTCCCGCCCGGTCGGCTGAGAAACTCTCCAAAATCCCCAATGTTAAAGTATACGGCGTCTCTACCCTCAAAGAGGCGATAGAGTTTTTCAAAGAGGAAAAAAAAGACGCCCTTCCACCTGAGCCTCTGAATTTTCCATATATAACGGTTGATGGAGAGAGATACTACTACACCAACGATTTTCCCCTGGATTTCAAAGATGTAAAGGGCCAGAAGGGGGCTGTCAGGGCCGCTTTGATAGCGGCGGCCGGCTGGCACAACATACTTTTTGAGGGAAGTCCGGGATGTGGCAAGAGTATGATTGGAAAAAGGCTTAGATATATACTGCCGCCTATGAGGCTGGAGGAGATTTTGGAGTCCGCCAGGCTCAAGGCCCTTGAGGG
>JAMOUF010000167.1 GCA_027068245.1 Campylobacterales bacterium
AAGTGCCGCCATGGTGGCTGTGGCTACGCCGTGCTGGCCGGCTCCCGTTTCGGCGATAACTCTTTTTTTGCCAAGCCTTTTTGCCAAGAGTCCCTGCAAAATGGTGTTGTTTATCTTATGTGCGCCGGTATGGTTCAAATCCTCTCTTTTAAGATATACCGTGGCCCCCAGCTCCTTTGATATGTTTTTGGCATAGTATAGCGGCGTGGCCCGGCCCACATAGTTTTCCAGGTAGTATCTGGCCTCCTGCCAAAAATTTTCGTCGAACCGGATAGCCCTGTAGGCCTCCTCCAGCTCCAAAAGTATCGGCATCAGCGTCTCAGGCACATATCTTCCCCCGTGTATGCCGAAGTGTCCGAATCTATCCGGGTCGAAACTGCTGGGTTTTGGTATATACATTATTCAATCTCCAATACGCTGTAAAAGTTTGTATGTTTTAAAATCTTCTCTTTTCCATTTAAAAAGCCAAGCTCTATGATAAAGGCCGCCTCCACCAGGTCGGCTTTGAGAGTCTTTATAAGCCTGCAGGCGGCCTCGGCGGTGCCGCCCGTGGCTATAAGGTCGTCTATCAGAAGGACTTTTGGACTCTCTTTGTCCCTGAAGGCGTCTATATGCATCTCTATCTCATCGATGCCATATTCCAAAGAGTATTTTTCGCTGACGGTGGTAAAGGGCAGTTTGCCTTTTTTTCTTATGGGGACAAACCCGGTTTTAAGCCTGGAGGCCAGGGCCGCGCCAAATATAAACCCTCTGGACTCGATACCGGCTATAAAATCCAGATTCATTGGCTCATATCTTTTTACCAGCTCATCCATCAGCAGCCCAAAGGCGTTCTCGTTGTTTAGCAAAGTGGTGATATCTTTAAATACGATGCCGGGTTTTGGAAAGTCCGGCACGTCTCTTATAGTGCTTAGAAGATAGCTCTTTTCGTCTGTCGTCATTTTTTCCCTCCAAAAACCAGGACTTTGATGCCTATGAATATAACCATCATAAGGGCGAAAAAGATATAGCCCGCCATCTCTATACCCATCAGCACTCCTCCTCCAGGGCCATTATCTTCTTGACGCGGTTAAGGTGCCTTCCACCCTCGAAATGGGTTTCGCACCAGGCCTCGACGATACTCTCTATAACCCCTTCGCCCACCACTCTTTCTCCAAAACAGAGCACGTTCGCGTCGTTGTGGGCTCTTGCCATCTTGGCCGTATAGTAGTCGTGAACCTCGGCGGCCCTGATGCCTTTGATTTTGTTGGCGGCTATACTCATCCCGATACCGGTTCCGCATATCAGCACTCCCCAGCTATCTTTATCTGCCGCTACGGCTTTGGCGACCTTTTTCGCATAGTCCGGATAGTCCACCCTCTCGGTGGTATGCGTTCCCATATCCTCCACCTCAAAGCCTCTTTTTTCAAAGAGCTGCTTGACGAAATCCTTTATCAAAACTCCCGCATGGTCTGCGCCGATGTATACTTTTTTCATGTCAAATCCTTTCTAACTGGCTTAAAAGATGTAAAAAATCGATACCCGTAATATATGAGAGCAGGGCCAAGATATAGTAAACGGGTATGAAAAAGATGGAGCTAAGCGGCGTGGCTAAAACGATGACAAGTATAATCATCCCGTATGGAAAGATATACTCGTAAAATCTGGCAACCGCATCGAGCCTTAGCCATTTTGCCAGATAGATAACCGCATTGGCCCCATCGAGCGGCGGTATGGGCCATAGGTTGAAAACCCCCAGAACCACGTTTATCAGCACACTTTGGGCGAAAAACAAAAAGACAAAGAGCTCCAAAAAGCCCTCCGGTTTTCCAATGAGTTTTATGGCAATTGCACTTACGAGGGCCAGGGCGAAGTTGTAGGCTATCCCGGCCAGGCTTACCGCAATCGCTCCGAAATATCCCCCGTTTTTTATGACTATACGCATATTTACGGGCACCGGTTTGGCCCATCCAAACAAAAATCCGGCGTTTGAGATATAGAGCAGCGCTGGCACAAGGATGGTTCCTACGGGGTCTATGTGGACTATGGGGTTGATGCTTAGCCGTCCGGCAAGTTTTGCCGTAGGGTCTCCAAATTTGTAGGCCACAAGCCCATGCATTATCTCATGGCCTATGATTGCCACGGCAAGGGCCAGGACCATTGCGACGATGTTGAGTATATGTATGGTATCCACTACTTCTTCTTTTGGCTTTTTTTCATCTCTTCTTCTATCATCTTAACCGTTTTTCCGACCCTGTCCCATCTTGGAACGTAGTTTTCATCC
>JAMOUF010000168.1 GCA_027068245.1 Campylobacterales bacterium
GGGGTAGATGTAGATATAGATAAGGAGCGTTTTAGTGCGCGAGAGCCACTTCCCAGGTGCAGAAACTGTGGGGCCATTGCCAGGCCCAATATTTTGATGTTTGGGGACTGGAGCTGGGTGGATAGGAGAGCAGCGGGGCAAAGAGAGGCTTTCGAGGAGTTTTTACAAAAGTTAAAAGGCCCTTTGACGATAGTGGAGCTTGGCGCCGGAACGGCCGTTCCAACCGTAAGAATAACGGGCGAGCAGATATCCAAAGCCCTTGGCGCGAAACTTATCCGGATAAACCCAAGAGAGCCTGATGGAGCCGATATAGCCTTGCCTTTAGGGGCGAAAGAGGCTATTGACAAAATTTTTGAGAAGGTGGAGGGGTGATGTATAATCCAACCAGGCTGGCAATCGTTATAAAGTCGAATATCGAAGCTTTGAAATCGGATATTACATTCGATGAGGTTGTAGAAATCGCAAGGTTTTATGTAAAACTTCACAACAGACTTTATAAAGATTTGTGGAACGAAGAGGAGTATTTAGCGGAGTTTATCTCCGTTTTTTTACAAAAAAGAGCCGAGTGAGTTGGCAAAAACGCCATCTTTTCGAAAATCCGGGATTTGTAAATTTACTTGATTTATATAAGTGGCGGACAGGGAGGGATTCGAACCCTCGGTACCCGTAATGGGTACGCCTCCTTAGCAGGGAGGTGGTTTCAGCCAGCTCACCCACCTGTCCGTGAAGTGGTGAAATTATAGATAAAATTTAGATTTTTGTCAATATTTTTTCCACCGCCTCTTTAGGGTTTTTCGATTTGTAAACGGGCCTTCCCACAACGATAAAATCAACCATATTCTGCTTTGCCATATCCACCGTTGCCACCCTTTTTTGGTCGTTGGCGGCCTCATTGAAGGGCCTGATACCAGGAGTGAGGGTCAAAAAATCTTTTGAAGTTTCGTTTTTTATATCCGGGCTTTCAAAGGCGGAGCATACCACTCCGTCAAGGCCGTTTTCATAGCTCATCTTCGCGAACTTTACGGCGGCCTCTTTCAAGTCCTGGTTGTAAATCTCCCTAAATCCTCTCTCATCGAAGCTGGTTAAAGCGGTAACGGCGAGTACCAGGGGTCTTTTGGGCTCGTTTTCTATCCTTTGCATCACCTGACGCATAGCCTCTTTGCCCGCACTTGCGTGTATGTTGAACATATCTACGCCAAGACGCGTAATCTCCTGGGCCGCATCGGCCATGGTGTTTGGGATGTCGTAGAGTTTTAGGTCCAAAAAGATATTGAACCCCATATCTTTTAGCTCTTTTACGAACTCTTTGCCATCTCTTATATAACTTCTAAGCCCCACTTTCAACCATAGATCGAAACCTTCAAGCTCCTTTGCCAGTGCCAGGTTCTCCTCTTTCGTAGGCAGGTCCAGTGCCACGCACAGTTTCATAAGCCCTCCTTATTGGGTATAATTATACAAAAAAAAGGTTGTTGTTGAGAGAGGATTTAAACAGGCTTTTAAACGATAAAAAGAGGCTGTTGACCGAGATATATTTCGAGCTTCAAAAAGAGTTCGAGAAAAAATACGGCGAAAACGTGGTCGTGCTGATGGAGATAGGCTCATTTTTTGAAGTTTACGAGGTCAACAACGAAGAGCTTAGAATCGGAAAAGCCAAAGAGGTGGCCGAACTTCTAAATATCCAGCTTACCAGAAAAAACAAAACAATTTTGCAAAACTCCATAAAAAACCCGATTATGGCCGGTTTTCCATCCATATCCCTGGATAGATATCTAAGCCGGCTGGTTCAGCAAAAAAAATATACCATCGTCATAGTCAAACAGGAGGGCGCTCCTCCCAAGGTCAAAAGATATATCAGCAACATCATCTCTCCAGGCACAAATTTCGAATACCACATCGAGCCAACCGAAAACTTCCTGGTCTCTCTCATCATAGGCCAGAGCAAAGGGTCATACTATGCCGGATACAGCGCCGTGGACGTGACGACGGGCAGGTGTCTGGTAAACGAGATATACTCCACCAAAGATGACAAAACCTATGCGCTGGACGAGGTTTTCAGTGCCCTTGGCACCTTTAGCAGCAGTGAGGTCATAGTCACCTTCGATACCGATGTGGAAGAGGAGTTTATAAGAAATTATCTGGAGCTGAAAAATTTTCACAAAAACGGCCAAAGAGTCAAAATCACATATCAAAACGAGCTTTTTAGGAGAGTTTTCGACATCAACTCCTTTTTAACCCCCATAGAGTATCTGGATC
>JAMOUF010000169.1 GCA_027068245.1 Campylobacterales bacterium
CTGCTTGCCTTTGATAATCTCGCTTAAAGATTTCAAAGGGCGTTTATTGGCGCCCTTTACGGCATTACCCCTTCTTCCATTGTCTATAAGGGCGTCAACCGCTTCTTGCAGCATCCTCTTTTCGTTTCTTACGATAATCTCCGGAGCGTCCAAATCAAGCAGTCTTTTTAGACGCTGGTTTCTGTTGATAACCCTTCTGTAAAGGTCGTTCACATCACTTACCGCAAACTTGCCCCCATCAAGCGCCACCAAAGGCCTAAGGTCTGGCGGAAGAACAGGAAGAACGGTCAGCATCATCCACTCAGGCCTGTTACCGCTGGTTAAAAAGCTCTCTATGACCTTGAGCCTTTTGACGATGGTCTTTCTTTTGGCTTCGGAGTTGGTATTTTTCATCTCCTCTTTAAGCTTCTCGAAAGCCTCTACCAAATCAAACTCCTCCAGAAGCTCTTTTACCACCTCGCCTCCCATTCTGGCGTCAAAACCGGTATCGCCAAAATGCTGAACCAGCTGCTGATACTGCTCCTCGTTCAAAACGTCATACTTCTTAACCGGATTTTTCTTCTCAAAGTCATAGTAGGCCTCTCCGGGATTTTTGACGATATAGGCCTCATAATACAAAACCCTCTCCAAATCCTTCATCTTCACACCAAGAAGAGTTCCTATCCGGCTTGGCAAAGAGTTTACGTACCATATATGGGCCACAGGGGTTACAAGCTCTATATGTCCCATTCTGGAGCGTCTGACCTTGGAGGTGGTAACCTCGACGCCACACTTCTCACATACGACCCCTTTATAGCGCATCTTTTTGTATTTTCCGCAAAGACACTCATAATCTTTTATAGGACCGAATATCTTTGCACAAAAAAGCCCGTCCCGCTCAGGTTTAAGCGTTCTGTAGTTGATGGTCTCGGGCTTTTTTACCTCGCCATGGGACCATGAGAGAATCTTTTCGGGACTTGCAAGCTTAAATTGAAGCGCCTTGATATCTTTTGGTCTTTGCTCTTCACCTATTTCAATTGGAATCAGTCTCTTCATTCTCTTTTTCCTCATCTAAAATTTCTACGTCTATTCCTAACGATTGAAGCTCTTTTGTCAAAACAAAGAGTGTCTCAGGAATGCCTGGTTCTGGTATAGGTTCCCCTTTGGTGATGGCTTTGAAGGCTTTAACCCTGCCCTCAACGTCATCGGACTTGATAGTAAGCATCTCTTTAAGCGTATGTGCCGCACCGTGCGCCTCCAGCGCCCAGACCTCCATCTCTCCAAATCTCTGGCCTCCAAACAGCGCCTTACCGCCTACTGGCTGCTGCGTTACCAAAGAGTATGGCCCCGTGCTTCTTGCGTGGACTTTCTCATCCACCAGGTGGTGAAGTTTGAGCATATACATATAGCCCACGTTTACACGCTCTTTAAACTTCTCACCGGTTCTTCCGTCATACAGCTCGGTCTTGCCGTCTATATCCATTCTCGCCATCTCATAGAGCTTTTTAAACTCCTCTTCCGTCACACCTTCAAACACCGGCGAGCCAAATTTCACCCCTTTGGCCCAATCTCTTGCATATTTAATTAAATCCTCGTCGCTTAGATTTGATATGAACTCTTTCGCGTTCATAAGTTTCGCCACGTCGGCAATCTCTATCATCTTCTCTCTAAGCTCTTTTAGATAATCGGCCCTTTTGGACTCGAAAATCTCCTGTATCTGCTCTCCGAGCTTCTTGCCGATAAGCCCCAGGTGAACCTCCAGAATCTGTCCGATATTCATCCTTGAAGGAACGCCCAGCGGGTTTAGGACGATATCAACGACCCGGCCCTCTTTGGTGTAAGGCATATCGATTTCGGGAACTATCGTGGAGACGATACCTTTGTTTCCGTGGCGTCCGGCCATCTTGTCGCCCACTTTCAGCTTTCTTTTGGTGGCGATAAAAACCTTTACCAGCTTTACCACGCCGCTTTGCAGGATATCTTCTCTCTCCAAAATATCCAGTTTCTCTTCATGCTCCTGTGTAAGCTTTCTCTTTTCGTTTTGAAAATGGGTCTTTATCTTGTTGTATTTCTCCTGAACCTCTTTGGAGTATGACTTCACCAAAGCGTTAAGGGCGAATCTGTTTATCTGGCTCAGCTCCTCTTTGGATATCTTCTCTCCGGCTTTATACTCTTTGTCCTTTATCTTGGCATCTTTTTCCAAAGGCTCCTTGGAGAGCAGGGAGATGATTCTTAGCATCTCCTCCCTGTCAATCATCAAAAG
>JAMOUF010000170.1 GCA_027068245.1 Campylobacterales bacterium
AGGAGCTTTATGCGTTCATTGAAGCCAAGTATCCTCAGATTTACGAGATGATTAGAGAGAGACAAGCACTTGACGATGAGATTAGGGAGCTTCTAAACAAAGCTATAGAAGAGTTCAAGGCAAGCTTTAGTGCCGAATAAGGATAAACGATGGCAAATTTAAAAGACATTAAAAGAAAGATTGGCTCGGTCAAGAATACACAAAAGACCACCAGAGCCATGAAGCTGGTCTCCACCGCCAAACTAAGGCGGACCGAGGAGCTTGCCAAAAGAAGCAGAAGCTATGAGGAGGCCATAAACCATACCGTAAGCGAGATTGCAAGCTCTATCAGAAAGTTCAAAGTCGGCGGCATCAAGGGACGCTATTTCGAAGAGATAGAGTTTCCCGTTGTGGTGGATATCATTTTTATTACCGCAGATAAAGGGCTTTGCGGCGGTTTTAACTATCAGACAATAAAATATGTCAGAAAGCTCATAGAAGAGTATAGAAAAAAAGATATAAAAGTCAGGCTGAAGGCCGTTGGAAAAAAAGGGATAGAGTTTTTCAAATTCCAGGGAGAGAAGCTTGAGAAAGAGGTTGTTGGCCTTAGCGCCTCGCCAAACTATGAAGAGGCCTCAAAATTTATAAGAGAGTCTGTTGAAGACTTTTTGGATGAGAAGACCGATGGTGTGATTTTGATCCATAACGGTTATAAAAATATGATAACCCAGGAGCTAAAAAGCATCAATCTTCTGCCAATTGATATCGGCAGTTTCAAAGAGACGGAGGTCAATTCCATGATAGAACTTGAGCCGGATGAGAGTGAGAAGGTATTGGAATCGCTGCTTAACAAATATATAGAGTTCAATATGTATTATGCTCTGATTGACTCTTTGGCTGCCGAGCACAGCGCAAGGATGCAGGCGATGGACGCGGCGACGAAAAACGCCAAGGAGATGGTGGATAAACTGACTATCACATACAACAAAGCAAGACAAGAATCTATCACCACTGAACTTATCGAGATTATCAGTGGTATGGAAGCAATGAAATAAAAGAAGGAGAGTAGGAATGTCAAAAAAGGGAAATATTATACAAGTTATGGGTCCCGTTGTTGACGTGGACTTTGAAGACTATCTTCCTGCAATCAACGAAGCGCTGGAAATGCCTTTGGAGGTTGAGGGGAAAAAGATAAGACTGGTTTTGGAAGTTGCGGCCCACCTGGGAGACAACAGGGTCAGAACCATCGCCATGGATATGACCGACGGACTTGTAAGGGGGATGGAAGTTGAAGCTACCGGCCATCCTATCAAAGTCCCTGTCGGTGAAGAGGTGTTGGGCAGGATCTTCAACGTTATCGGTGAGACCATAGATGAGGGAGAGCCTTTGAAAGCCAAGCACTACTGGTCCATACACAGAAGCGCGCCTCCGTTTGAAGATCTTAGCACAAAACAGGAGATATTTGAAACAGGTATAAAAGTCGTAGACCTTTTGGCGCCTTACGCAAAGGGTGGTAAAGTGGGACTTTTCGGTGGAGCCGGCGTTGGTAAGACCGTTATCATTATGGAGCTTATCCACAACGTTGCCTTCAAACACTCCGGATACTCCGTATTTGCAGGTGTGGGTGAGAGGACCAGGGAAGGTAACGACCTTTACTATGAGATGAAAGAGTCAAACGTTTTGGATAAAGTTGCCCTGTGCTATGGACAGATGAACGAGCCTCCAGGTGCCAGAAACAGAATCGCACTGACCGGCGTTACGATGGCAGAGTATTTTCGTGACGAGATGGGGCTGGACGTGTTGATGTTTATCGACAACATATTCAGATACGCTCAGGCAGGTGCCGAGATGTCAGCTCTTTTGGGTCGTATCCCTTCAGCCGTTGGTTACCAGCCAACCCTTGCCAGTGAGATGGGAAGACTACAGGAGAGAATCACATCCACCAAAAAAGGTTCCATCACATCGGTTCAGGCAGTATACGTTCCTGCGGACGACTTGACCGACCCGGCTCCGGCAACGGTGTTCGCACACCTTGACGCCACTACGGTTCTTAACAGAAGAATCGCCGAAAAGGGTATCTATCCAGCTGTGGATCCGCTTGACTCCACATCCAGAATGCTTGACCCAAATATTGTTGGTGAAGAGCATTACAGGGTTGCAAGAGGGGTTCAGCAGGTTCTACAAAAATATAAAGATCTTCAGGATATCATCGCCATCCTGGGTATGGACGAGCTTTCCGAAGAGGACAAACTGATAGTCGAAAGGGCAAGAAAGATAGAGAGATTCCTGTCTCAGCCTTTCTTTGTTGCCGAAGTGTTTACCGGAAGCCCAGGTAAATATGTTACTCTACAAGAGACGATCGAGGGCTTCAAAGGGATCCTCGAGGGTAAATATGACGATCTGCCAGAAGCAGCGTTTTATATGGTTGGCAACATCCAGGAGGCTTTGGAAAAAGCGGAAAAATTAAAAGCAAAAGCAAAATAAACGGTCAAACCGTTAAAAAAGGATTTTAATGGAGACATTAAAACTTGAGATTGTAACTCCTCAAGGTCAGATTTTCGAGGGTGATGTAAAGAGCGTCACCCTGCCTGGTGAAGAGGGCGAGTTTGGAGTTTTACCAAAGCACGCCTCTTTGCTATCTCTTTTGAAAGCCGGTGTAATAGAGATGGAGAAAGCCGACGGCTCAAAAGAGTCTATCGTAATCAACTGGGGCCATGTAAAAGTGGATGAGAACAGGGTTACCGTGCTTGTTGACGGGGCTATTCCATTGGCCGGTGCCAGTGAAAGCGAGATTGCCAAGAAAATAGAAGAGGCCAAAAAACTTATAGAAGAGGTTAGTGAGGGAAAAGCCGCCCTTGCAGCCGTGGAAGCGAAAATAGAGAAAGCGGCAAAAGTAATCTGATTTATGGATAGTATCACGCTCATTATCGACTATCTTCAAAAAAGCAACGCCATTACGGTAGCCGTTTTGATATGGCTATCGTTATATTTTATTATGGTGAACTGGATTTTTCTTTACAGATATATCGTTTTGACATTTTGGTTAAAGCGCGAGAAGCGCTCTTTGGAGAGTTTGAAAATGGGGAGCAAAAGAGTTTTGATGAGCTCTTTTTTACACCACTGCTCTCCAAGTCAAAAAATAACCCAGGAATCCGGCGACTACTGTATCTTTGACGCTACGCAAAAAAGCACGAAAGGTCTCACCTTTTTGTCAATTGCCGCTTCCACATCACCTTTTATAGGCCTTTTTGGAACGGTAGTTTCCATTTTGGAGACTTTTTACATTCTTGGAAAGACAAAGGCAAGCATAACGACTATTTCCGCATCAATAGGAGAGGCTCTGGTAGCAACGGCCGCCGGTATTTTAGTGGCTATTTTTGCGTACTCATACCATCTTGTTTTAAAACGCAAGGCTTATGAGATTATCTCCTATCTTAAGATGCAGATAGATATATTACTACAGTATAGGTAGAATATGCTTTTTGACTGGGAGGAAAAGCCGGACCTGAATATCACCCCGCTGGTGGATGTAATGCTTGTTTTGCTGGCTATCTTGATGGTGGCGACGCCCGCAATAGTCTATGAGGAGGATATAAACCTGCCTCAAGGCTCAAAAACCAAAACATTTAAAAAAGAGAGCGACATTCATATCAAAATAAAAAGCAATGGTGTAATTATTTTTAATAAACAAAAATACAGCCTGCAAAATTTTCCCGACTCTTTTATCCTGCAGACACAAAATCTCTCAAAGTCATCACCAGTCTATATAAGCGCAGATAAAAATTTAAAATATGGTGATGTGATGTTTATTTTAAAAACGGTTAAAGAGGCCGGGTTTACAAAGGTATCCCTGGTTACAAATGGGTAGTCTCCTTTTAAAATTACTCTCGTTTTTAGTGGCGATAGCTTTTTACTTGCTGTTGCTTTTATCTATTTTTCTCCTATTGACCCAAAACGATAAAAAAAATATAGAGATAAAAGATTCCAAGATCGACGTTTTTCTTGAAAACCCAAAAAAGAGCAAAATGGCTGCAAAAAAAGTAGAAAAAAGTGGCAAAAAGAGTAAAAAGAGCTCCTCAAAATCTCCAAAACGGGTGGAAAGTCAAAACCTCAAAGATCTATTCTCCTCAATAAGCGGTAAAAAGTATAGTCCAAAACTGGCAAAAGAGCCTCAAAAGATCACTCCAAGCAGGCTCAAGTCCAAAAAGAGTAAAGAGGCTAAAAAGCTTTTGAAAGAGTTAAACGCCAATACCCCTTCAGGTGGTGCCAAAAAGAGTATAAAATCAATAAGCGGAGAAAAAGATGAATATCTTCAAAAAGTGTATAAAATCCTCTATACCAACTGGATTCCATCAAAACTGAGTGCGGGAAACAGTGCCAGGGTTAAAATCATTATAGACAGATATGGAAATTTCGACTACAAAATTATCTCAAGCTCCCCAAGCCCCACTTTCAACCAGGAGCTTGAGGACTATTTGGAATATTTAAAAACCCTGACCTTCCCAAAACCGAAAGAGAGAAAAATTTTAACCGTTAGGTTTGAGGCTAAAGATTAGTAACAAACTTATGTTAAAATTTCGCAAAAGGAGTTGAAATGAGAATTGGATTGATATTTCTGTTAATTATAAATATATTTGCATCCGATTTGACCCTTGAGATCGTGAAAGAGGTGGGTAATGAGCCAAAAGTCGCGGTAGAAAACAGCTCATCCCAGGTAGATCCAAAAATCGACAGAAAATTTTTTAAACTGTTGCTTGGGGATTTGAAAGTAACCTCGCATTTCAATGTGGAAGAGAATATGAATCTTGCTAACTACGACGATCCCGTAAACAGCGCAAAATATAAAAATGTGGCTTACCTGTTGCGATATGAGCTCTTTTATGACGATTTGGGAGATTTGAACGCCAAGGCCTTTTTGTATGATTTGAAGACGGGAAAAAAGGTAATAGAAAAAATCTATAAAATTAGTGACAGGGCCAGATATCCCTTTTTGGCACATAAAATTGTATATGACTTAAGCCGTGCGCTTGGCTTTGATGATGTGGAGTTTTTGAAAAGTTTCGTTGTCTTTGCAAAATACATCTCTCCAAAAAAGAGCAACATCGTCGTCAGTGACTATACGCTTACATATCAAAAGAGCGTAGTAAGCGGTGGGCTCAATATCTTTCCAAAATGGGCCGACAGGGAGCAAAGGAGTTTCTACTATACAGATATGAACGGCATCAAGCCAACGCTTTATAAAGTGGATATATACAAAGGGACCAAGAGTAAGGTTCTATCCAGTGAGGGAATGCTCGTATGTTCGGATGTAAGCGAGGATGGAGAGAAACTTTTGCTGACTATGGCTCCGGATTTTCAGCCCGATATCTATCTTTATAACCTGAAAAACGGAACTTTAAAAAGGCTTACAACCTACAAAGGAATAGATGTTAACGGAAACTTTACGCAAAACGACACCAAACTGGTATTTGTCTCCGACAGACTTGGCTATCCCAATATCTTTATGAAAAAAATAGATGGTTATGGGGTTCAAAGACTTATCTACCATGGCAGGAACAACAGCTCCTGCACCACCTACAAAGACTACGTTGCATACTCTTCCAGGGAGACGAATAACGCCTTTGGAAAAAATACGTTCAATATCTATCTGGCTTCAACCAAGAGCGATTTTATAAGACGGCTTACCGCCAACGGGGTAAATATCTTTCCAAGATTTTCCAACGACGGCGAGACGCTGCTTTATATAAAAGAGTTCAAAAACCAGTCCGGACTGGGGGTTATAAGGCTTAAATACAACAAAAGCTATATCTATCCGCTCTATGTGGGAAAGATACAGTCGATTGACTGGTAATTAAGTAAAAAATTGCTAAAATTAACCAAATAAATTCAAAGGAGATTAGATGAATATAAAGGTTATCGCCATATCTTTTTTCGCGGCAACGCTGTTTTTTAGCGGATGCGCCAAAAAAAGCATTGAGATAGAGACGCCGCAGCAGACAACCCAGCAAGAGGGCGCCAGCGAGGTAGAAGAGGGTTCCGGAATCAAATCCATCAATGAGATGGCGGAGGGAGAGCTAAGCGAGGAACAAAAGCTTGAGCTTGCGAAAAAGATAGAGGCCAAACAAAAAAAGATCTATTTCGATTTTGACAAATACAACATCAGGCCGGACCAGGAGCCAAGGGTGGATTACGACGCCAAACTCTTCAACTCCGAGGAGGCAAGGGAGTTCAAGATAAAAGTGGAAGGCAACTGTGACGAGTGGGGAAGTGACGAATACAACTACGCTTTGGGACTTAAAAGGGCAAAAACCGTAAGAGACGCACTTGCCGCAAGAGGTGTGGAGCCTTCGAGAATGACTATTATCAGTTACGGTGAGAGCAATCCCGTATGCACGGAACACACAAGAGAGTGCTGGGCCAAAAACAGAAGAGTAGAATTTGAGCTTATTCCATAAGGACCAAGATGATAAGACTATTTTTGGGCTCCGCTTTGGCGGCCCTCGCCCTTTTTTCCTCCGAACCCTCCGCTTTTGAAGCGGGCAATCTTGATAAAGAGAACCCTTACGGGCTTACCGAAAGTGAAAAACATATCCTTAAAAACAAAGAGGAGATAAAAAGAGTTAAAAAAGAGCTGTTTGGTTTAAAAGAGCGGTTAGACTCGCTTGAGGAGAAAAATCAGGGGCTCCAAAGCGTGGTAGAGGGGATAGACGAGCGGTTAAACAAGCTTGAGAAAGCTGGAAGCGGCAAGGATATAGAGCAGTTGAGGCAGGAGCTGAACGAGACTTTAAACGCCCAGAACGAGAGTTTGGCACAGATGAAAAAGGTGCTTACAAAGATGGGGGAGCTGGTAGATACAATCAATTCCAACTATGTCTCAAAAGATGAGTTCAATAAGGAGATGAAAAAGCTTTACGCTCTTTTGCAGGGAAAAAAAGTAAAGTCCAAAAGCGGATATGAGCTGTATACCGAGGCTTACAGAGCTTATAAAAAGCATGATTACAAAAAGGCGAAGGAGCTTTTCGCCCTATCGATCCAAAAAGGCTACAAACCGGCAACAAGCAGTTTTTATCTTGGTGAGAGCTGCTACTACTCGAAAGATTACAAATGCGCGATAAACTACTATAAAAAGAGCGCCTCTTTGTATCAAAAATCCAAGTTTATGCCTACTCTGCTTCTGCATACGGCCATATCTTTGGATAGGCTCGGCGACAAAAAAGAGGCGAAAAAGTTCTATGAGTCCGTTGTGAAACTCTATCCGGATACCAAGGCGGCAAAAATCGCCAAACGGAATTTAAGCAAAATGAAAAATTAATATTCACAAAAGAAAAATGTGGTAAAATCTTTATGCAAATTTATCAAAAGGGTTTTATATGGCAATCGAAGACAACAAAGTAGTAGGAATCGAGTATACGGTAAAAGACGCATCCACCGGCGAAGTGGTAGACAGCAACGTTGGCGGAGCACCATTGGAGTTTATAACAGGCAAAAATCAGATAATCCCAGGTCTTGAGAAAAAGATAAAAGAGATGAGCGCCGGTGAGGAAGCTGATATTCTTGTCAAAGCGGAAGAGGCTTACGGACAAAAAGACGAGAACGCCGTTCAAAAGCTGCCAAGGGAGCAGTTCGAGGGAATCGACCTTAAAAAGGGAATGACGCTTTACGGACAGGGTGAAAACGGTGAGACGGTTCAGGTGACCGTTGTCGACTTTGACGACAAAGAGGTTACGATCGACTTCAACCATCCATTGGCCGGAAAAGATTTGATGTTCAATGTAAAAGTTGTCAGCGAAAGAGACGCCACTGCCGAAGAGGTGATGACGGGACAGGTTCAAAAAGACGAGCACTGCGACAGCGGAAGCTGCGGCTGCAGCCACTAAGTCTTCGCCCCTTTTAGGGGCAATTTAACTTCTATTTGATATAATCTCCGTAAAAACTGGAGATTGTATGAAACGACTCACTTTCATTTTTCCCGGACAGGGCAGCCAAAAAATCGGTATGGGAAAAGACTTCTATGAAAATTCCCCTTTGGCAAAAGAGATGATCGAAGAGGCATCTGAGAGGATAAAGGTTGATTTTAAAAAGCTCCTTTTCGAAGAGAACGACCTGATAAACCAGACCCGTTTTACGCAGCCCGCTATTTTGGTCGTAAGCCTAATAGCCCACGCTCTTTTTGGAAAATCCCCAAATATGGCTTTGGGTCACTCCCTTGGAGAGTTTAGCGCTCTTGGCGCAGTGGAAGGGATGGGTTTTGCCGACGCCGTGGAGGTGGTTCATAAAAGAGGCGAGCTTATGCAAGAAGCGGCGAAGCAGAGTGACGGTGGTATGATGGTGGTTATGGGACTTGATGATAAGAGGGTGGAAGATATCTGCAAAAAAAGCGGCAAAAATGTCTGGCCCGCAAACTACAACAGCGACGGACAGATAGTGGTAGCGGGAATTAAAGAGGATTTGAAAGAGATGGAGCCCGTATTTAAAGAGGCTGGGGCAAAAAGAGCTTTGCTTTTAAATATGAGCGTAGCCAGCCACTGCCCTTTGATGCAAAGTGCTGTTGAGCCGTTGAGAGAGATTTTGGATGAGAAGATTAAAGATAGCTTTATAGCTCCGGTGGTATCCAACGTTACCGCAAAACCTTACGATAAAAAAGCCCAGGCACTTGAACTGCTTCCGCAACAGCTGGTAAAACCGGTGCTCTATAAACACTCCATAAAAAACGTTGAAGATGAGACCGATATATTCATAGAGTTTGGCGAAGGGTGCGTGCT
>JAMOUF010000171.1 GCA_027068245.1 Campylobacterales bacterium
CACAGGCCGCGCCGTCGCCTACACCACTGTCTTCTGGATATTTTGTTCCTGCAGTTCCTAAATCTTCAGTAATAACTGTTCCATTATTGAATGTAAATCTATAGATATGATATCCTCTTTGAGTTTTATCAGGATGGTTTTCCTCTTTTAAATTCATCCATGCATAAAGCCGTCCTTTTGCGTCAAACCATTGGGAACCGGCCTCAGGAAGGGAGTTGTTGTTATTATATAAGGAAACATTAATGTCTACATTATATGAGTTTACCAATAATCCGGTAGAAGAGTTTAATTCATATATTTTTCCATTTTTTTTGTATGAATAGATATTTTCATTTAGTGGATGTATGGCGATGTCAAGTCCTACTTCTATATCAGTGCCGTTACTATCTTTGAAATATAAAGTATCATTATATTCTGCAGTTTTACCATCAGCACTGAGTTTTAGTTTATAAACAGATTTCTCAGGTTTTTTATTGTTGTTAATATAAGCAAAACCATTATAGCTTACATCCATAATAATTCGACCTAATTTAATGTTTTCATTTGGGGGACTATATATTATTACATTAGTATCAACTCCATCTTTATCTATATAGACAAGAGTGTTAGTAGGAGAGCCGTTTTTTACAGCATAAAAGAGCCCATGTTCCAGGCTGTAACCCATTGCACTTGTCGTAAGATTGATGCCTTCCAAAAATTTTTGTGGAATGGGATCGTTTGGATCGATTTTATATATTATGGCAGGGTTTTTCTGAATTATTTTATATCCATATCCCCTGCACTCTATCATCTTTGCCGCGTAGAGTGGGCTTGTCATCACATAGAGGATCAGCGTCAGCAGCAAAGCCCACCTGGTCCGGATAGAAACTCTTTCTTTCATATTCTCTCCTAAATTTAATGCTTTCTTAAGCATGAGGCTAAGTTGGCAATCGTTGCCAACTGTTAATTATTTGTTAATAAGTTAATATAATATCACAATAAATATGAATATACGCTAAGATGGGATCTGGTGGGCTCTCTTTTTTATCTCCACCCAGGCATAAAGGGCTATCAAAAATGGTTCGAACCTGGCGGCGTAGTTTATAAGAAAATCTTTTAGAACGCAGAGTATGTGTGGGGCTGTTAGGTGCCTGTTGATATAGTAGGCCACATAGGGCCCGGAGTTTTGTGCTATCTCTTTTATGGCGCAAAGGGAGTAGAGCAGCATCGATGCCATATGGAGCAAAAAGAGCAGTAAAAGCCCTGTGTAAAATATCTCCCACCTCTTTTTCCAGCCAAGATTGGAGGCCAAAAGAATCGCCAGCAGAATCGATACCGTCATGGGTATGTTGAAGGTCACCGCCTCCATATCCAAAGATATCTCCATCTCGAAATCTCTCTCTTTGCCATAGAGGTCTTGCATGGGGAGGGCGTTTTTGATCTTAAAAATGATATACCCCTCTTTCTCTTCGATGCTTTCGATGGTTAGATCATAATACCTTGCCGTGATGGAGAAGGCCGAGAGGGAGATGAAACGGTTGTAGTGCTGGTTTATGTTTATCCATAGAAAGACTAATGGTATCAAGAAGATAAGGAAATATAGAAATATCTTAACTACCCTGGTTTTCACCGCCCGCCTTTTGAAGGTATATCAAAAAGAGTATAAAAGCGAGTATTATCATGATGCTCTGCGTTATGTAGTCGTGTAAAACGTCGAATATATCCGGATGGTATTCCAGCACATAGGCCAGCAATACTATACGCAGGATGTTTATAATCTCCAAAACCACTATACCGGCAACGGCTCCCAGAAGTTTCACCTTCGCGCCTGCCTCGTATGCCAGCACGCCGGCCAGATATATCAAAACCGCCTCAAGGCCGTTGCAGCCGAACTTTATCACCATATCCGCATGGGGCAGGTGCAAGATGTTTTCGCTGTAACTTACCGGTATCCCCACCAGCTCTATCGCCTTTGCGGAGAGGGCGGTGATAAAAGAGTTGTAAAACTCCTCTATATGGAGCCACTTTCTGACGGGCTCGTAATCCACCAGTATAAAAAAGAGCAGTATGTAAAACAGATATAAGATGACGAACCGTTTCATAAAAATCAATATAACATATTAAAAGTTATAAACTATTGAGGCTTTGGAGATGGTGTCGGTCTTTTTTTTACCCTCCACCGGCATATTGTCATACTTTAGCTCGAAGCTGATTTTGAAACTGAAGTTTCCGGATATGAGAA
>JAMOUF010000172.1 GCA_027068245.1 Campylobacterales bacterium
CCGCAAATTCCGCATCTTTCAATATATCGTAAAGCATCAGCTCTCCTTAGTAGATAATTTTTAGGTTTTTTGGCAGATAAAATCCAATCATCGCGTTCATAAACGCTATTTTATCCGCTCTTTTCAAATCATTCAAACTCAGGCTCCTCTCTTTCAAAAAGCCCTCCTCCAGAAGTCTTTGTCTGGTGGTCCCCTTTAGCAGCGGGTTTTTTGGGGTATACCAGATTCCGTCTATCATAAGGGCTATGTTGGCTATGGAGGTGTCTCTTAAAAGAGTGTTTTTCACAAAGAGCACCTCATCGGCACCGGAGTTTTTCAAAATGTTCTCTATGGCGCTTCTGTCGCTGTATTTATAGGGATACTCGAAATCCGCCTCCACTGGTTTGAGGCTTGTTGGCTCTTTTGGGGTATATGGGAAAAACTCCACCCTCTTTATCTCTTTTTCATAGTGGACTTTACATCTGTAAAGCCCTTTTTTTGGCGGGTCTATATATCTTTTTAGGTCGATTTGGCTGTGGATTTGGAAATTTTTTAAAATTGTTTCGTTGAGTCGTCTGTTGTGGTAAGCTATATGAAAAATTTTTCCATCTTCTATCCGGATAGTCTCGAAAAACCTCAATCGAACAGCTCCGTCGTTAGATATCTCTCTCCCGTATCTGGTAAAACGGTGACGATGGTTTTATCCGGATAGGCTTTTTTTATCTTTCTTGCGGCGGCGATGTTAGCTCCGCTGCTAATTCCTGCCAAAATCCCTCTCTTTTTTGCCAGCTCTTTGGATGTGGATATGGCCTCCTCATCTTCGATTTGGATAATCTCGTAAAAGTTCAGGCCTTCTATTATTTTTGGGACGAACCCGGCTCCTATTCCCTGGATTTTGTGGCTTGCGGCCACTCCTTTGGATAAAACGGGGGATTTTTTTGGCTCCACGGCGATTATGGCCGCCTTTTCAAACACTTCCGCGGCGGCTCTTATGGTGCCGCCCGTTCCAACCCCGGCTACGAAAATATCCGGATAGAGCTCCTTTTTAATCTCTTGCATCGTGGTTTTGATATGGGCTTTTGGATTGGAGGGATTTTCAAACTGGTTCAGCAGATAATACCCTTTCTTTTGCAGCTCCTTCGCCCGCTCTATGGCGCCACTCATCCCCTCTGAGGCCGGGGTCAGGATAAGTCTGGCTCCAAAATGTCGTATAAGTTTTCTTCTCTCTTCGCTCATAGACTCTGGCATGACTATTGTAAGCTCCATCCCAAGAGCGGCGCTTACCATTGCAAGCCCGATTCCTGTGTTTCCGCTTGTGGGCTCCACCAAAGGGGTTTTTTGTGTAATTTTGCCACTCTCAAGAGCATCTTTTATCATCTGGTATGCCACCCTGTCTTTTATGCTGCCACCCGGATTTAAAAATTCGCATTTTGCGTAGATGCCGGGCTCTATTTTTAGAAGGGGGGTTTTCCCCACCGCTTCAAGTATGGACTCAATTATCATCTGATTACTCCGCTTATGGCTATGTTTGTGGAGTGGTATACCACTTTTTTGTAGATTTTAGCATAATATTTTATTATTTTATGCTGGAGTTTGGGCTCTATGGAGGGTATGAACCAGGCGTTGTTGCTCATGGCTATTATATATCTGGGGCTTTGGTCGTAAATCATAGGGTGTGTGGCCTCGTAACAGATGGCGTTGGTAAACTTAACCCCCTTTATGGTGTAGCTTGCGGCCTTTTGTGAGGGGGTGTAGTCGCTGCTGCCGCCAAAAAACACCCTGTTTACCCATTTCGCCATCCATTTTGGCAGGGGAATCTCCTCTCCAAAAGGGACCAGAACCGCCTTGTGAAAAACTTTCATCTCTTTATTTGTAAACAGATATGTGGAGTTGAAGTATTTATCCCCTTTTACATAGAGTCCCCCCGTTACGATGGCTATTTTTTGACTCAAGGTTTTAAGCCTCTCTATCAGATACGGCTCCTGATTCAAAAAGAGCGGAAACGTGCTCTCAGGCAACACCACCACATCGGCTCTTTTTTCGATAGCCTTTTGGATAAGGGCGAAGTTGTCTTCTATGATTTTATCCCGGTATCTTAACTGCCACTTTTTATCCTGCGGGATATGGGTGGTGGCTATGTAGATATCCAAAGGAGCCGGCTCTATCTTTGTTGATGGGTTGTAAAGGCTTAAAAGGAGCAGTAAAGAGAGCGAAATAATCTTATACCTTTT
>JAMOUF010000173.1 GCA_027068245.1 Campylobacterales bacterium
AGTTGCGCTCATACTGGGTCCTCTTACGGTTCTTGCAAGCCCGCTTACTGAACTTATGGCCTCTTTGTAAATCTCCCAGGCCCTTGCCAAAGGCACTCCAAAATAGTGCTGCGCTCCCGTATCTCTAGCTATAAACATATAGTATGGAATCATATTCATAGCCACCTGCTCTTTCCACATCGTGGCCCAAACTTCAGCGCTGTCGTTAATATGTCTTAAAAGCGGCGACTGGGTTCTGATAATGGCTCCAGTCTCCAAAATCCTCTCCACCGCCTCTTTGACCTGCGGGGTCCTTAGCTCTTTATAGTGGTTGAAATGGGCCATAAAAGCCAGGTGGTAGCCCTCCTGCCGTATCTTTTTAAACAGCTCCAGCAGCTCTTTGCTGTCTTTGTCCGCAGTGAACCTGTATGGCCAAAACCCCAAAGTTTTCGTCCCAAAACGGATATTTTTCAGATGGGGGATTTTTGCTTTTAGCAGGGGCTCCACATAGGCTTTTAGAAGTTTCGTACTCATAATCAGCGGGTCTCCGCCGGTAAAGAGCACATCGGTAATATCCGGATTGGATCTTATATACTCTATCAAAAGCTCCACCTCCCTTGAGGCGAACTTGATATCGTTCATACCAACGAACTGGGGCCACCTGAAACAAAAGGAGCAGTAGGCGTGGCAGGTCTGCCCCTGTTTTGGAAAAAAGAGCACCGTCTCTTTGTATTTATGCTGGCTGCCTTCGAGCTTTTTCCCCTTTATCTGGGGTATGTTGGATAGCTGTCCGGCCGGATGGGGGTTTAGTTTCATCCGGATATCTTCCACCACCTCTTTTAGCTCCTCTTTACCCAAAGCCTCTTTCACACGCTCAAAATCGGCGGGCTTTAGCATATCTTTGTGGGGGAAGGTCAGCCTGAAAATCGGGTCGTCCCTGTAGTTTTGCCACTCTATCAGCTCTTCGAGCACATAGTTGTCCACCTTGAATGGAAAAACCTGCGCCACCACCTTGATATCTTCCAAATCCTCCTTCTTTATATGTTTCTCAACCAGCGGATGATGGATAAAACTCTTTACGTTATAGCTTTTATACTCCACTTCTCTCCTTTAACTCTTTTAACTTCTTTTTTACCTGCTCCACATGTCCTTTTACCCTCACCTTCGGCCAGATATAGGCCACGTTTCCCTCAGGGTCGATAAGAACGGTCGTTCTTATTACACCCTCATACTCTTTTCCATACATCTTCTTAATACCCCAGGCTCCGTATTTTTTCAGCACCTCTTTGTCCTGGTCGCATAAGAGCGTGATTTTTAGATTTTTTTTCTCTATAAATCTCCTGTGGCTCTCGCAGCTGTCCGGACTTACGCCCAAAACCACCGCGTCAAGCTCTTCGAAATCTTTCAAGGCCTGTGTAAAATCAACCGCCTCGGTGGTGCATCCTGGAGTATTGTCTTTTGGATAAAAGTAAAGCACCACCCATTTACCTCTTAAATCTTTTAAGCAGACCTCGTTGCCGTCCTGATTTGGCAGACAAAAATCGGGCGCTTTTTTACCAACTTCTATCATCTCTCACCTCTCATAAAATTTTGCCTTTTTATACCATTTTTTCAGCTCTTTTGCAAATACTCCCGTTGCACTGTTTGATAAAAGATTGTTATCTTTGTCGTATCTTTTGGCGCTTTTTAAAGCACAGCTTGGAGATTTGCTCTTTAGATAGAAGATATCCATATCCGGATGGGTTTCTATGAATTTTTTGGCCTCATCCAAAATCACGGGCGTGTAGAGCTTCTTGCTGTTTTTGCCTACAACCTCCTCTTCGACTATATCTATAGGCTCCCTTGGAACGCCCAGCGCCTCTTCGGGACAAAATGGAATTACCTGGCATCCCTTTAGGCTATCTACCAGCTCCTCGTCGAACTTGTGCCCCCCGTCATACCTGCACTTATACCCAAGCAGACACTTGCTTACCCCCACCTTAGGCAACGGTGACGCCTCTTTGTTTTTTCGCCTCATACAGTTTCTCGTCCGCTCTTTTTATAAGTTCTTCGAAACACTCTCCTTTGTCACATATGCCGCATGAAAAATCGAAGGTTATACTCTCCCCCTCATAATCCACATAGCTCTTTTTCACAACCTCCCTTACTCTTTGCTCGATTATCCTTTTAGCCTCCTCCTTGTCGCAAGAGCCTAAAAACATCAAAAACTCCTCTCCGCCGTATCTG
>JAMOUF010000174.1 GCA_027068245.1 Campylobacterales bacterium
TTTTAAGCTCTTTTGCCACCACTTTTCCAAGGGGTCCGTATCCGCATACAATCACATGGTTTTTAAGGCGGGCCGAATCTATCTTTATCTCGTTTTGCGGCTCTTTAACAAATTTATCCGCCAAAATGGTGATATGTTTGAGGATAAATGGGGTCGCTATCATCGAGAATATCACCGTCGTTGAGAGTATCTGCATAAGATTCTCATCCAAAAGGCCGTTGTTTTGTGCCAGCATAAAAATCGCCAGGGCGAACTCACCCACCTGGCTTAGGGCAACGGCCGTTTTGAAAGCGGTTCTTTTCTGTTCGAAAAATCTGAGTATGAGATAGAGTATTGTCCCTTTTAGCACCATCACCCCTGCGGTGAGGGCTGCTATGATAAATATGCTGCTTTGGATAATTTCCAAATCCAGCCGGTTTCCGACTGCGAAGAAAAATACGCCAAGAAGCAGGTCCCTAAAGGGTGCCAAGTCCGCTTCTATCTGGTATTTGTAATGGGACTCCGCCAGCAGCATTCCGGCAAAGAATGCGCCCAAAGAGTAACTGAACCCAAAATGGTGGGCTATCTGGGCAGATGCAAGTATCACGAAAAAGACAGCAAGCAGAAATATCTCCTGATTCTTCGTCTCGACGGCGTATCTAAGGTATCTGTCTATCACATATTTTCCCAAAAAGAAGAGCAGAACGAAAAATAGCGCCATATTAGCCAGGGTTTGAAGAATCAAAGAAGAGAGAGGCACATCTTTGGTAAAGATGTCTATTATCAGCAAAATGGGTATGACGGCGATATCCTGGAAAAGCAGAATTCCCAGGGCTTTTCGTCCGTATGAGGCGTGTATGTCCCCTGTCTCGTTTAAAATCTTCAGCACGATGGCCGTAGAGGACAAAGAGAGGGCGGAGCCGACGATAACCGCCGTTTTGAAAGAGAGGCCAAAGAGCAGCTGCGCCAGCAGGGCGAACAGGGCCGCCGTTATAGTTAGCTGCAAAAAACCGTATAAAAATACCTCCCGCCTCATAGCCTTCAGCTCTTCGAAACTGAACTCCAGCCCTATCGTAAACATCAAAAAGATTATGCCGATTTCCGATATATGCTCCAAAACCTTGGAGCTCTCCTCATCCAGTCCAAACATTTGCGAAAGAATGAATCCCGTTATAATGTAGCCTATGGCCGTGGGGAGTTCGAACTTTTTAAAGGCGATATTTATAACCGATGCTATAAAAATCGCAAATAGTATAATCAAAAGCTGTTCCATATCACCTCTTTTTGCTGAAATTATATAAAATTAATATAATTATTATTATAATTAAAGTATCAATGGAACAAGGAGGTTTTTATGGACTGGGGAAGAATTTTACAGATGGGCGCGGAGTATATAAGAAACAACAGCGACGAGGCTACAACCAACATAGACAGCGACGCGATAGTGAACGCAATGTCCTCTATTTTTGGAAAAGATGGAAATATAGACCTCTCTTCCATCATATCACAGATTCAAGACGGGAATTTGATGGAGGTGGTAAGTTCCTGGATAGGCAGCGGGGAGAACAAGCCGATAGAGCCAGAAAAAGTTACTGAAATTATTTCCGAGGAGAAAGTGGAGCTGTTCGCCCAGCAGCTTGGAATCAGCAAAGAGAGCGCAAGGCAGGCTCTAGCCGACGCATTGCCAAAAGTGGTGGACGAGGCTACAAACGAGGAGCCCTCTTTGGCGGAGCAGCTCTTCGAGCAGATAGGCGGCGTAGAAGGCGCTATGAATATTTTGAAAAAATTCTTTTAAGGGGCGATGATGTTCGATTTTATAAAAAACATAGGCAAAAAACTTTTCAGTAAAAAAGAGGAGGCCCCTCAAAAGATTAAAGAGCATATTGAAGAGGACAATCCGGGCATGGAGCAGCTCGAAGTCGCTTACAACGAGGATGGGAACGTCTCCATAAGCGGCGTTGCCAAAGATGAGGAGGCTTTGCAAAAAGCGGCGCTTATGGCCGGAAATGTAGAAGGGGTATCCAATGTGGACGTCAGTGGCGTTGAGGTTGTTGAGAAAAAAGAGGTCAGAGTCGAGATTTACGAGATTCAAAAGGGTGACTCTTTATGGAAGATAGCCCAGAAGTTCTATGGTGACGGCAACAAGTGGAAAAAGATATACGAGGACAACAAAGAGGTTATAAAAGACCCGGACCTTATCTATCCGGGACAGAAAATCCGGATA
>JAMOUF010000175.1 GCA_027068245.1 Campylobacterales bacterium
CCAAAATCATTGCGACGATGTTGAGTATATGTATGGTATCCACTACTTCTTCTTTTGGCTTTTTTTCATCTCTTCTTCTATCATCTTAACCGTTTTTCCGACCCTGTCCCATCTTGGAACGTAGTTTTCATCCCAGCTCCAGTAGATGAACCAGGGTTTTCCCACTACAAGTTTATATGGCACGAAACCCCAGAACCTGCTGTCGTTGCTGTGGTCTCTGTTGTCACCCATCATAAAGAAGCTGTCCTTTGGCACCTGGACGGGCCCGAAGTTGAATATGGCCTGAGGGTAGCGGCCGTTGTTTACAACCTCTGGGTCGTGATGGATACCCGGATGGTCCACCATATATGGGTTTTTGACCCAAAGGTATCCTTCTATATTTACGATAGTATATTTATCTTTTGGGTAGTGTTTCAGCACATACTCGTTTCCCTCGTGTGGGTGCAGGTAGAGGTCCTTGTTGTGGACAAAGAGCAGATCTCCACCCACGGCCACGTTTCTTTTGACATAGTGGATTTTTGGGTTTACCGGATATCTGAAAATCACTATGTCACCCCTTTTTGGACGCTCCCCCTCAATCAGGTGCCCATCCCCGTCCATATCCGGAAAAATTGGAATCTCAAGCCAGGGGATATGGGGTATGGGAACCCCGTAGGCGAACTTTTTTACAAAGAGGTGGTCTCCTATAAGCAGCGTGTTTTTCATACTGCCGCTTGGAATCACGAAGGCCTGGGCCACGAAAAATATAACCAGCAGCACTATCACAACGGTGCCGGTCCAGGTGTTGGACCAGTGATAGAACTTAACTATTCTCTCTTTCAATCTTTTCAACTATCTATCCTTTTATAAGCGGCTTTGAGGGTGTTTTTTAGAAGCATGGCTATCGTCATAGGTCCCACGCCGCCGGGAACAGGCGTGATGTAGGAGGCTTTTTTGCTTACATTTTCAAAATCCACGTCACCCACCAGTTTGCCGTTTTCGAGCCTGTTTATGCCGATATCGACCACTATGGCCCCATCTTTTACCATATCTTCCGTAATAAGGCCCGGTTTTCCAACCCCCACTACCAAAAGGTCCGCTTTTTTTGTATGTGATTTTAAATCTTTAGTGTAAATATGGCAAATATCAACGGTGGCGAAGGAGTTTAGAAGAAGAGCGGCCATCGGTTTGCCGACGATGTTGCTGGCACCCACCACACAGGCGTCAAGCCCTTTTACATCTATCTCATACTCTTTTAAAAGCTCCATAACGCCCAGGGGGGTGCAGGGAGCGAAGGTCTCAAGTCCCTGGAGCAGGCGGCCGAAGTTGTAGGGGTGAAACCCGTCCACATCTTTTGATGGGGCTATAAGCTCCAGAATTTTTGTGGTGTCTATATGTTTTGGAAGGGGAAGCTGGACCAAAATCCCGTCGATGTTTGGGTTTTTGTTCATCATCAAAATGGTCTCCTCTATCTCCTTTTGGCTGATGGAGGAGGGCATTTGATGGACTATGGAGTAGATGCCTACCTCTTTGCAGGCTCTCTCTTTCATCTTCACATATGTATGGCTGGCCGGGTCGTCTCCTACCAGCACAACCGCCAGGCCCGGTGTGATGCCGTGCTCTTTTTGAAGTTTTTCTATATCTTTTTTAACCTCTTCTTTTATTTTTTCCGATAGTTTCTTACCGTCTAACAGTTTCATATCGCCTCTTTAGTGGGTTTTAAAATAGTTTTGATATGATAACAAAACTTCATTTTGATTTGGTTTAAGGGTGTTTGCGTGTTTAAAATTTTATTTTCCATATTTTTGGCTTATCCTCTTTTGTGTGGCGACTCTTTCATAACGAAAGAGGAGTATGCGAAGATGCTCTATAAAAACCCCAGGGGTATCGGATGCCACAGATGCCACGGAGAGAGCGGAAGGGGTTTGGTTCTGGGCCGTTACAAAGAGGGGAACGAGACCGTCGTTATCAAGGGTCCGGACATAACGGCTCTTTCATACAAAAAGTTCTACCAGGCCCTCACCTCCACCAACCACAAACTTATGCCCTACTACTTTTTAACCAACAAAGAGATAAAGACCCTATATTTTTACCTGAAGGCTAAAAGATGATTTTTGACGAGGATTTTGTTAAGCGGATTCAACAGGCTATTGATAGCCGTGATATAGAGTTTTTGAAGTCATTTGTAAAACCCGTGAGCCAAAGAGAGAAGAAGAAGCCCTTTTTCGTCTCTGCCCTTATGGTTCCTGCGAACAGGGCGAAATTTCTGAATAAAATCGACGAGCTCGAGGTGGATGCGGTGATTGTTAATCTCGAAGACGGGGTGGCGAAAGAGGAGAAGGAGGCCGCTTTGTATGCGGCTATGCTCTTTTTGTCCCATATCGGCCAAAAGAGGCCCTATATTGTCGTCAGGGTAAATCCCATATTTGAAGGGGGGCTTAGGGAGATAGAGCTTTTAAACAGCGTCTATCCGGATGGTATAAGAGTTGCCAAAGTAAAAGGGGTGGAGGATATAGAAGATGTCAAGACCGTTTTGGATCCCGATATAGACCTGCATATCTCCGTTGAGACGAAAGAGGCCTTTTTGGAGCTGCCTTCTTTCAAGGATATGGGTATTGCGGCCTGTTATCTGGGGATTTTGGACCTGCTGGCCGATTTGGGTATAAGCCAGGGGGTGGTAAAGATATCCAATCCTACCGTTGACTACATATTGGCGAAATTTTTGACGGAGGCCAAAGCCATCGGTGCTTTGGCCGTATCTTTCGTCTATCAGGATTTCAGGAGGCTGGACGAGTTCGAGGAGTGGTGTAGATATGAAAAGGAGATGGGTTTTACATCTAAAGTAGCCATCTCTCCCGACCAGGCCCGGATTATAAACAGGATATTCTCTATAGACAAAAATTTACTTCAAAGAGCTTTGTATATAAAAAAACGGTTCGAGGAGATGCAAAAAAGGGGCGTCACAGGATTTAGCGACGAAAAATATGGATTTATTGACGAGCCGGTTTACAAAGACGCACTCAATATTTTGAATCAAAGGTAGTGGATGCTCTATTTTTTCGAGGTGGACGATGAAGAGATGCTTAAAAGGATGTATAGGTTCAGATACGATATAGTATGTGAAGAGCTGGGTTTTTTTGACAAGGAGCGTTATCCCGACAAGATGGAGAGCGACGAGTATGACGAATTTGCGGACCACTTCGTGGCCGTAGACAAGGATTTCAACATAGCCGCCACCATACGCTATATCCACCACTCCCCCATAGGCTATCCCACCCCAAAACACCTGAAAATCTATCCGGATATAAAGGAGCTTATAGAAGTTTTGAAACAGGATAAAATCGCAGAGATTTCCAGGGTCTTTATCGATAAAAAATATAGAAACATGTCCGATACTAAATATATCATGGAGAATTTCGTCAAACGAAGAATCTATTTCAAGATGCGCGATTATGGAGTAGATTTGAGTTACGCGGCGATAGAGAAACGGTTCAGGCGGCTTTTGAAGATGTATAGGATACATTTCGAGCCGATAGGGGATTTGCAGGAGGGCTACGGCTCTGCCAGGTATCCCACCATTCTTCATACCAAGATTGTGGAAAAATACAATCCACACTTAAAAGAGCTTTACGAAAGGCGCAGATGGTATTTAAAAAACTGATTCTGTCATTGGCGGCGTTAACCGTGCTAAACGCTCAAAACAGCGATCTGGCCGATTTTAGAACGCTTATAAAAGATATCTCCTCCCAGGCGGACGCCTCTCACGAAAATATTTTTTATAAACCTTATATCATGTCCGTCTATAAGGGTGAGGATCTGGAGAAGCTTGGAATATCGAGGCTTTATGAGGCGTTGGAGCTGATACCGGGGCTTGATGTATACAGCGACAACCTGGATATGAAGACGGCGATTTTCAGAGGCTCCAACCCTTTGGCCTACGGCCAGACGAAACTCTTTATAGACGGTGTTTTGGTAAACGATGTCTTTGTGGATCAATATTCCAACTATCTGTATATGCCAATCGAACTTATAAAACGCATAGAGATCATAAGAGGCCCCGGTGGCAAGAGCGACAAATATGCCATCTATGCCGGAGCGATATATGTCTACACCAACTTCGAGAACAGAAAAAAGTGCGACTGTTTCAAAGCGTTTGCCAAAAAGGGAAGCAATTCGCTGCTATCTGCGGGGTTTTACAAAAATTTCTTTTTCCAAAACGGGCTTAAACTCTACTTGGACGCCTATTTCCAACGGGATGAGAGATATGAAAAGAGCGGTTACGACGCTTTGGCCTCCGGTATGTATGGAGAGGCAAACAAAAAACTCTCGTCAAAAGGGGAAGCGCCTTTGTGGATCAGGGATTACTCCATCTCGCTTAACGCAAAATACAAAGGCTTTACGCTAAAATCGAGACTCCTTTATTTCAAGCATGGCGCCGCCTTTGGCTTAAGCTATATTTTGCCTAAAAAGGATGATTACTATACCCAGCCCTCAAAGTATCTGCAGTTAAGCAAAGAGTTTGGCGTAGGCGGGGGCAGCCTTCAGCTTAGTGCCGGTTTGAAATATGACTCATTTAAATATGAAGGGCAGATAGCTCCCAAAGGGCTTGTCTATCCGGATATAGAAAATCCCGGAAATTATGTGGTATACAAGTATGGATTTTATGGGATATACGAATCAAGACAAAGAAGCAGATACGCCTCTTTGGACTATAACAGAAGGTTTGGCAGGAATTGTATAAGGTTTGGATATATATATACAAAAGACGAGACATACGATGTTAAAACCTATACCACCGACAGGAGTGGGAACTCTGCTGATTTGGTGGACTATAGCGATGCACTTCCGTTTTTTAAAAACGGTGTCAGCAGGGAGGTAAACAGGTTTTATATTTCCGACGAATATCCCATAAATGACAGATTTACGCTCTATATTGGAGCCGGAGTCGAGAACAACTCACATGAGGATCTGATCTTTGATCCCAAGATCTCGGTTGTATATGAGTATGATTCGGGAAATATTTTCAAATTTTTAATCAGCAGATCCCACAGAAATCCCTCCTGGCAGGAGCTATTTACCATCAACAACACCACAAGGGTGGGAAATGAGGATCTGGAGCCGGAGAAAGTTACGGCGTATGAGGCAAACTATATCAAAAAGTTCAGCGTGGACGACTATCTACAGTTTACTCTTTTTTATCTAAAAAACCAGAATGTGATTACTAACATCAACCCTGAGCGAAAATTCTACAACTCCACCTCTCAAAAAAATTACGGGTTCGAGGTGGAGTTGAAAAGAAGTATATCAAGCTCTTTGCAGTTTTATGGCAACTACTCATACATATCCGGAGAGTGTGGATGCGATAAAAAGATCGCCAATATCTCCAACCACCTTGTAAAAGCATATCTGCTGCATCAAATCACGCCAAATCTTGACGGTAGCGTGATATACTATCACATAGGCAAGAAAAACAGGTTCTATTTTGATCCCAGAAAGCCTCTATCCGGATATGACAGGGTGGATCTGGCCCTAAACTACTCTTTTAATCCGGAGTTTGAGGCACAGCTGGCTGTAAAAAATCTATTTGAGAGCAAGATCAAACAGCCCTCTATCCCAAACAGCTATCTTGAGGACTATCCTCAGATGAGCGAGAGGGAGTTTGTGTTCTCTTTGAGATGGAGATTTTGATGAGACTGGTTTTTGTGGTTTTAACAATATGTTTGAATGTTTTTGGATATGAGTATAACCAGTTTTTGATAAATACCCAGATCGACATTTATCCCAAAATTTTGCTCTTTGACCTGAACCTGCCTAAAAAAGTGACAGACAGAAAAATAGATTTTTATATAATATACGATGAGCTTGATAAACTCGTGGCACAAGAGATTGGAAAAAAGATCAAACAAAAGCATAAAAAGATCGGCGGCTTTGCCGTCGATGTTAAGATGTTAAATTATTCAAAGGCTCTGACCGATAAAAATATAGAGGCTGACGCCGTATATGTGCTTAAATCCGAAAAGGAGACTATGAAAGCTTTTGCCAAAAAAATAAAAGGAAAATATATATACTCCTTTGTTTACGATGTCACAGATTTGCCACTTGGGTATCTTATCGGGCTCGATATAGAAAAAGAGGTGACAATATATATCAATAAAAGGGTTTTGCTTGAGGAAAATTTCAAATTTGTCGATGAGTTCTTTTTGATGGCGAGGTTTATTGAGTAATGCTTAATTCCATTAACAGATCTCTAAGCAGAAGGATACTCTTTTATTTTTTAATAGTCTCGCTTACGATGATTATCTCTATATTTTTTACCTTTGAAGAGGCTGGTAAGAGTGCTTTTAAAAAGGTGGAGAAACAGAAAGCCGAGATTATGATAAATACCATTTTACCCGCTATTTCGATGAATCTCTATCTTGGGTTTACCAACAAAATCCAAAAGCTGGTAGACAACATCGTAGATAACCAAAGCAATATTTTGGGTATGACCGTTGTTGGTAATAGTAAAGTGGTAGCCTCTAAAATAGAGAAAAATAACAGCAAAGAGGACTATTTTATTATGACCAAGCCGATTTACAAACCAAACTCAAAAGAGATCATCGGCAGGCTTCACGTAATATATTCATACGAGCATTACAACAAACTTATAAAAAAATATGACAAACTCCTGTATATGTTTTTGGCAGGTATCAGTATATTGTTGATCCTATTTAGTATATATTTGGAACAGCTGCTTTCGCCTTTGAAGAAAATAGTGATGAAACTAAAAGGCTATTCTGCAAAAAAACCGCTTAATTTCGAGCTAAAAGACAGAGTAGACGAGATAGGGGCAATATCCAAGGCTTTGGAGGAGATGCAAGACAGGATTATCTCATATAACAAAAAACAGGAAGATATAAACAAACATCTCGAAGAGATGGTAAAAGAGAAGACGAAGCAGCTTAAAAACAGGTTCTATGTGGACTCTCTTACCGGCCTTCCAAACAGGTTCAGGCTGCAAGATGATCTTAAAGAGCTGAAAAACGCCACCGTAGTGGTTTTAAATATTGACGACTTCAAAGAGATAAACGACCTTTTTGGACACAGAACCGGAGATAAGATCTTAAAAACCTTTGCCAAAAAACTGGGTTCGCTCTTTACCACCAACTATCCAAAACTCTACAGACTCTCCGGAGACGAGTTTGTGCTGCTTTTCAATAAAAAGATGAGTGACAACGATATATCGCAGTTTCTAAATCTTTTAAACCGCAAAATTGACGAGATGATATTTTTATACGGCGACAAGGAGATGAACCTGAGAATCACGATGGGCGTTTTCAGCGGATCCGAAAACCATCTCGAAAAGGCCGATATCGCGCTTAAAAAGGCCAAGAAAAACAAAAAAAGCTATGAGATATACAAGTCCGACGACAAACATGTGGAGGAGCAGTATAAAAAGAATATTGAGTGGATCAAAAGGCTCAAACAGGCTATCGAGCAGGATCGGGTTGTTCCATATTTTCAACCTATCGTAAATGTAAATACGCTCAAACCAAAAGGGTATGAGTCTTTGGTGAGGATTTTGGATGAGGAGGGTGAACCTATAATGCCGGGAGAGTTTTTGGAGATTGCCAAAAAAAGCAGGCTCTATTTTCATCTGACAAAGATAATGTTGAAAAAGAGCTGCGAATATTTCAAAGAGAGCGACTGCTCCTTCTCCATCAACCTGTCTATAGAAGATATTTTAAATCCGGATATAACAGAATATCTTGAAAAGATCATAAAAAAATATGACGTCTCCAAAAAGATTATTCTGGAGGTGGTGGAGTCCGAAGGCATAGACAACTACGAGCTCGTATCGAAATTTTTGTTCAAGATGAAAAAGCTGGGTTGTCAGATAGCCATCGACGATTTTGGTAGCGGATACTCCAATTTCGAGCATATTTTGAAACTTCCCATAGACTATATAAAAATCGACGGTTCGCTCGTTAAAAATATCGAGCTTGACAGGGATTCGGAAATTATTGTGACGGCCATCGTGGATCTGGCAAAGAAAAAAGGGATAAAAACCGTTTCCGAATATGTCAGCTCAAAAGAGATTTTCGAGAGAGTAAAGAGCCTTGGCGTGGACTATGTGCAGGGGTTTTATTTTGACAAACCAAGACGCTATGTGGATAAGGAGTGCTCAGAAAACTAACCTGTATTTCACCAATATCCGGATTTTGGTTTTTTGTGATGGCAGTGGGTAGTCTTTGTAGGCCGTTTTTATCGTCTCGATGGAGTTTTTATCCAGTGCCTCGTAACCGCTGGAGTCGATTAATTTCAGGTCGCTTATGTCCCCATTTGGATAGAGGTAGAACTCCACCGCGTTGGTTCCTTGCTGTTTTGTCTTTATGGAAATGTATGGATATCCTCTTAGATATAGATATTTTTGTGTAATTTCACCGATTTTGTTGAGGTTCTCTTTTAAAAATCTCTTCTGTCCGGCGGTATAGGTATCGAATTCATCCTTGTAAAGCTGCCTGAAACTTTTTGGCAAAGATGAGAGCCTGGGGGCACTGGATTTTTTAGCAAAGAGGGTTGAGAGTTTTGGCAAAGAGGGTAATGTTTGGTTCTGCTCTTTTTTGGCAGTTTTTATC
>JAMOUF010000176.1 GCA_027068245.1 Campylobacterales bacterium
ACGTTTTTAACGTGGGATATGGGAGAGGTTACAGCGTAAAAGAGGTTGTAGATACGATGAAGAGGGTGAGCGGAAAGGATTTCGATGTTCAAATAACCGCCAAAAGGGCGGGGGACCCGGCTATGCTTATAGCCGACAGCTCCAAGCTCAAATCCAAAACCGGCTGGGAGCCGAAATACGACGATTTGGAGCTGATTTGCAAAAGCGCCCTTGAGTGGGAGAAGAAGATATAAAGATTGCCATTGTTCACGACTGGCTTGTAACCAACGCCGGAGCGGAGAAGGTTTTAAAAGAGATTGTCAAGCTCTATCCGGATGCGGACATTTATGCGCTCGTGGATTTTTTGAGTATGGAAGATAGAGAGAAAATATTATCCGCAAAAAGTGTGAAAACCTCTTTTATCCAGCGTCTGCCTTTTGCCAAAAAACATTTTAGAAACTACCTGCCTCTCTTTCCAAAGGCTGTGGAGAGTTTCGATTTTGGCCGATACGACTTGGTTATCAGCTCCTCCTGGGCCTTTGCCAAAGGGGTCAGGGCGAAAAACCATATCTGCTACTGCCACACCCCCATCAGATATGCCTGGGATTTATATGAGGAGTATATATCCCAGGTTGGCGGCCCCAAAAAGCTTTTGGTCTCGGCTGTGTTGAAAAGGATACGCAGATGGGACAGAAAAAATCTTCCCAATCGCTTTATAGCCAACTCCACCGAGGTAGCCAAAAGAATCAAGAGAATCTACGGCAAGCCTTCATCCGTGGTTCATCCTCCGGTTGACACCGAAAAATTTGCGTTGTTTGAGGATAAAGAGGACTACTATGTAACCATGTCGAGGCTGGTTCCATACAAAAAGACAAAAATCATCGTCGAGGCCTTCAACCAGATGCCCGATAAAAGACTTGTTGTGATAGGAGATGGTGAGGAGCTAAAGGCCATAGAGGCAGTGGCAAAAGAGAATATCCAGATAGTTGGATATCAAGATGACGAAAACGCCCTGAAATTTATGCAGCGTGCCAAAGCCTTCCTCTACGCGGCCTTCGAGGACTTTGGGATAGTGATGGCTGAAGCCTTAAGCTGCGGCACTCCCGTGATTGCGTATGGCAGGGGCGGGGCATGTGATATCGTGGAGGATGGAAAGAACGGAATTTTATATAAAAACCAAGATTCCAAGGATATAATAGAAGCTGTAAAAAGATTTGAGAAGATGAGTTTTTCACCAAAAGAGGTCAGGCTAAGCGGTGAGAGGTTCGACAAAGAGAGATTTAAAAGAGAGTTTAAAAGAGAGGTAGATGAATTTATTGAAAAAAGCGGTGCCGCTCGTTTTGATCGTGGCTGATATAGCCACGATAGCGCTCAGTATATTTTTGGCATATGAGAGCAGGGAGCTCTTTTTAGCTCCAAACGACATTCCCCTCTCTCACTACATCCTCTTTTTGCCTATGTATTTTCCTATAGTTTTATTTATCTTCAGCGGTCTATACAGATACAGATTCGACTTTTGGCATGAGAGCAAATACATAGCCAAATCCACCGCTTTTTCTCTGCTGCTGGTGCTTAGCTATCTGGCGGTAACCAGAAGTGTGGAGAACTACTCCAGGTTCGTCATACTGGCATCCTTCGTTTTTATGACTTTGCTGCTCCCTTTGCAAAAGAGGCTGGTAAAATATCTGCTTTTTAAAGCCGGGGTTTGGAAAAAGCCAGCCAAATATATCGGCAGCGGGGAGGTTTACGATAAGTCGGTGTTTGAAAACTACTATATGGGTTATATTAAGAGCAAAAATGCCGATACGGTCTTTATAAACTCCCAGGAGATTGAGCCCAACAAAGTCGAAAAACTTTTGAAAAAAGAGATACTTTCACATCATGAGCTCTACTTCATACCGATACTCAAAGATTTCAATCTGGCAGACTCGGTGATTTTCGAGCTTATCAACTCCAGGCAGAACCTGATACTGCTTAAAAACCGGCTGGAAAACCGGATGAATATAGTTATAAAAGAGAGCAGCGACAAAATCCTTGGCGGTATCTCTTTTGTGCTGCTGCTGCCTTTGCTGGGGGTTGCTGCGCTGCTGGTCTATATGGAAAATCCCGATGCGCCGGTGCTCTTTTATCAAAGAAGGGTTGCAAAAGGGGGCGGAAAGTTCACTTTGCTGAAATTTAGAACCATGCATCCCGATTCAAAAAAGATT
>JAMOUF010000177.1 GCA_027068245.1 Campylobacterales bacterium
TAACAACTTTTTAAAAGTTTGTCAAGTCCTCCCGAAACCTTAAAGAACCCTCGATTCATTCGAGCCCGGAAGTATATTAAATTTCCCCTCCTTTGTCAAGCCCCCCGTTAAATCTCCATAAAGTCTTATAATTATATAATGTATATATAGGTCCAAAGCCTTGGCAAGGCTTTGGATATTTAGAAGAACAGATTGAAAGAAATCTTCAACTGGGTATCATCTATATCTTCTATGCTGTTAGCGTAAGCTCCCGTTATATGTAACATAGCAAAATCGTTTAAAATAATGCTGTAGGTAAGAGAGCACCCTGTCTCGTCGTTGTCATTATCATCCAGTCCATAATTGAGTATGCCTCTGATAAATGAATTCTCTTTTAACTTATATAAAACGGCATTTTCAATGCCTTTATAATCTCCTTCCTTGTCGCTGTCACTGTAGACGATTACAGATGTGACATACCATTTCCCAAAATCCTTCTCAATGGGTATGATAACAGAGTCTATATCACCTCCTTTTTGCTCTTTGTATCCATAGAGCAGGCCCACTTTCCATCCACTGTCAAAGAAATATCTCAAACCCGCAAGGAGCTGGGAGTCATCCCCATTAGAGCCTCCATGCCCAGCCGATGAGTTTCCATTCATTCCACTCATACCGTTTTGAGCGCCAAAGCCGCCATTTTGCATCATCAACAACTTTATCTTTCCTTTACCTTTTTGATTACCGCCTAAATTATTCCCCGCTCCATAAGAGCCCTGAGGATTTTTACCGATATTTCCACTACCCTGGCCTCCCTTATGGGCATTTGAGCCTCCACCGTGGTCTACCGCGTCCCCATATGATATAAGCAAAAGAAGTTTTTCGTTATATAGATAGGAATATTCAGCGCCTTTATAATTGCCAATACCCGTACGCTGCAATGGTGATTTATACATATCTTTTCCTTTCGTTCCTGAAGGCAAACCATGCAAAGCGGAATCGGCAAAGGAGCGCTGAATGTTTCCAAGCTGTGTAAAAGGGGCCATAAGTCCTGCACGCAAAAGATGTTCGGGTTCATTAAAAGCGAAATTCACATACGCTATGGACGAATCCTCCTGAAAAAGTTTCGGAGCGTTTGGATTGTTGGTATTTATATTTTGACGGCTCATGGCAAAAAGAGAGATGTATTTGTTAAAAGTACCGGCAAAATAGAGTTTAACCTTTCCACTCAATTCACTGTTACTGTTTTTATCACTGTAATTGAATCCCGCCATCGCTCCAAGAGGCTCATACTGCCTGTTGCCGTGAGTGATAAACTCCTTCAAAGAGGCCACATCGTCCGGACTGAAACGAAATCCGTTTCTTAAAAAACTTTCACCCGTCTCATTCAACATAGGAATATTGGTATGACAGGTAAAACAACTTGTTTGATACTCTCTGGCAAACTGCGGCACCGCCCAGCTGATTTGTAAAATCAGCAAAAAGAGAATCAGTAGTCTCATTTTCTCTCCTTTTGTAAAAATTAAAGTTTATATGTATAATAACTGGCTAATATGAAATAAATGTTAACTTATATAAAGTTCATTAAAGAAAAATTAAGGAGAGAGTATGGAACTGTACGACAGAAAAGATTTAACGCAGCAAGAAAAGATAGCTTCGACCCAGGAACGGGTGGAGCAAAAATACGACACCGTTACATTTATCAAAAAGACATACCAGCTGTTCGCCGCCTCGCTTATCGCAGCGGCTACAGGGGCATATATAGGTATGCAGATGGCACCTGCAATCGCCAGCTGGTACTGGGGTTTGGTGATTTTGGAATTCGCCATTTTAATAGGGCTCTATTTTACAAAAGACAAACCAGGCATCAATCTGTTGATGCTGTTTGCCTTTACCTTTTTGACAGGGCTTACTCTTACGCCTCTTTTAAGCGTAATTCTGGCTATGCCTTCGGGTGCGTCTATCGTTACAAACGCCTTTTTGCTTACAGCCGTAGCCTTTGGAGGACTGACGCTTTTTGCTTTTAACACCACCAGGGATTTCTCTTTTATGGGAAAATTTCTGCTGATATCGTTGATTATCCTCATTGTGGCCGGCCTTATAAACATCTTCCTGGGCAGCACACTGCTTCAAACTCTCATAGCCGCTTTTGGAGCCATAATCTTTAGCGCATTCATACTCTATGAT
>JAMOUF010000178.1 GCA_027068245.1 Campylobacterales bacterium
CACGGCTCCGATAGTCTGGGTTTTGAAACTGAAAATCGAAGCCACCGATTCCCCTTTTTTACCCACTACACTTAGCAGTGCGTGATAGTAGGGCCTTAACTGTTCGATTTTCTTAAGCGTAACCGCGTCCAAATCCTCAAGAGGATTGCCGTTCTCATCAAAAAGGGGCTGATTCGTATAGAGCAGGTAGGCTATTTTGTTCGGGGTTACAAACTCCCCGTCAATGTTATATATCCCCCTGTCAACCACCACTATATGGTCGCTTGCCCCGTTTAAAGGTTTTAGGGGAATTATAACGATAGAGTTGTCTTTGGATACAAAGGTGTAGTCATTTGCCGAAAGCTCCTTTTTTACCTTCGTGGGTATCGGCAGCGGGTTGTCTGGCTTGTAGGTATATTCCACCTCGTACAGATGCACCCTTCCATAGAGTGACGCCGGGTCAACCAGGGTATTTGTGGGGATTACCACGGGCGAAGTGGTAGAAAAGCCGTCCAACCTGTTTAGGGACTTTACCATCTGTGCCGAAGAGTCGTTTGGGTTATAAGGTATGTTTAGCGTGCCGTCGGCAGGTTCTTGGGAGGTAGGCAGAAAAAGCAGGTTCGTTGGAAACGGGTTTTTCTCCTTCAAATCCACAACCACGTTTTTATCACTGACGGCAGGAGATGAGTCGCCGTCGCCACCACATCCGACAAGCAACAACATAAGTGCTGCGGCGCCTATAATAGAGAGCTTGGAGAGCATAAGCATCCTTTAGGTTTTTTTTATTTAATGGTAATATATTTATATTAAATGTAGCTTAAGAATGGTTGTGTGGAACTCTTTTTACAGATACATAGGCAAAAAGCCTATGCGTTTAGGATAAACTCCTGTATCTCTTTTGGCATCTCCGCCGCCAGGTCTTTAATCTCGCCTTCGCTGATATGTTTTTTCAGATATGAAAAAACTCCTCTTACCATCTCCTTCGCCCGCTCTTTGTCTCCAAAATCCTTTTGAGCCGTCTTTCTATCCTCTTCCAAAACGGCCTCGATAAAATCATCCAGATGTTTTATACTCTTATCCGGAAAATCCGAAAGCCTCCAGTCGTGGACCGCCTCGGCCTTTAGGCATATTGGCAGCTGGGCGATAAAATCCAGATACTCCTGCGGGGATATCCGCCGCCTAAGAACCCTAAGCACTGCGGCAAAAATCCTATCCGCTTTTTGAATGTCGTCAACCCCAATCTCCCTGGCAAGCCCTTTTAAGAACTCCTTCGCCTTTTGCACATCTTTTTCAAATCTCATTCCAGCTCCCTTAGGCTATATTCATAGCGCTTGGCGGTCTCTCCTCCAACAGTCTTACATTTTGGGCCACTTCCGGAAGAGGCACGATTTTCTCTTTTCTTACCCATCTCTCAGGCAGGTGAATCTCTCTGCCTCTGACATGGATGACGGTAGGTCTTATTCTCATCTCATATGTAATTTTCACGCCGTAAACCTTGTTGCCGAACCTGTTGACGAAGTATCCGGGCCCTTCCATCTTGAGGTTTCTAAACTCGGCAGGAAAATATATCCTTTTTGCGTACTCTCTCTTTCTTCCCGGATGGTAATATACGAGCCAAAGAACCTTTCCGCCACCTTTGTATCTGCTCTCGGTAGGAATCAAAGTTTCTGCCTTCTCCTCCTCTTCGAGAATCTTTTTCAGATACTCCTCCGCGCTCAGCTCGCCAAAATCCTCTTCGCTTATAGCCTCGAAATGTTTCTCCCATCCGTTTACCTGGCTGATGATGTTGGCAAGCTCCACGCTTCTGTTTTTTTCTTCATTCACCAGTTTGTCGATGGCTCCCAACAGCCCCTCGTCGAAATGCTCTTTGAAGCTCTCAAGATATGGAAGCACCGATAGGATATCCACGGCCCTCTTCATCTTGGTAAGGCACTCTACATCTTCGCAAAAGAGCATCCCTTTTCTGATGTTACAGAACTCTTTTCTTAAAAACTCCAGTATCTCCACGCTCTTTTCAAGATTTATGGCGCTGGTGGTAATCTCTTCCAAAATCTGGGCCGGTATCTGCTTTAACTGCTCCTCAATATCTATATCGGCCCTCCAGGGGTGATACTCTTTGTCAAAACCTTTGTATTTGGCGATATAGTTGGCCTCCCTGACAGTCGCCCTGTTCTCCTCAAGAGCCACCTGTCTTAGCTCCTCCACCTTCTCTCCAAACTTCTTTTTCCAAAAGGGGGAGTATGTAAGGGTGCAAAGATAATCGCTTCTTTTTTTAAGCTCGGTCAGCTGCGCCTCGTTTTCCACAATCATCATCTCGTCTCTGATAAGACAGTTTATGCGTCTTATATCCTCTGCGCTTTCCACTTTTGAGTAAATTGCCATTTTCAGCCTCCTTTAAGCTTTTTTAAATTTTAACCTTTTTTCGCTATATTTTGTGCTACTTTTGTATCAAAGGGCCCTTATGAACTATTATATCTTACTTTTTATTATATTTTTACTTATCCTCTTTTTTTATATAAGTTACAATCTTTATATTTTTTTAGTCACGGACGGCAGATACCGCCTCTACAAATTCCGCCCATTTCCCAAAAGGTATGAGGAGATACTGAAAAGGGAGTTTCCATTCTACGAAAAAATCCCACAAAAACTCAAAAGAAACCTGAAAGCCTGCATACTTACATTCATAAAAGAGAAAGAGTTTGTAGGGGTAGGTATTGAGATAGATGAAGAGAAGAAGGTAATCGTGGCCGCAAACGCCTGTATGCTGACTATTGGAGTTGACAGGTGCGAGTATAAACATGTAAAGACCATTTTCCTCTATCCGGATACTATCGTAAAAAGCGCGAAAATCCAAAACGGGTGGCTGGTAACAGAAAAAGAGGAGGTTATTTTGGGCGAAGCTTGGCAGGGCGGCGAAGTGGTATTATCCTGGCGGGATTTGGTGGAGGGCAACAAAATACCCAATGATGGCAAAAATGTGGGGTTTCACGAGTTCGCACATCAGCTGGATATGGAGGACGGCATACCAGACGGCACCCCGCCCCTGCCTTTGAAACTCTATCCAAAGTGGTCCAGGGTTATGAAAAAGGAGTACGAGAAGATAAAAAGGCTCTATGAGCGCGGCAAAAGGGCCGTTCTTGACAGATACGCCATCACCAGTCCGGCCGAGTTTTTCGCAGTAGCCACCGAGCTCTTCTTTGAAAAACCCAAAAAACTCAAAGCAAAAGAGCCAGAGCTGTACGAACTTTTGAAGGAGTATTACAAAATCGACCCGGCATCATGGTAGGATTTGAGAAATTTTTTTCTGATTTTCAGCTCCTTTTGCTCCATATCCCCTGAAAGTTTGCCAACGGCCAGGCAGCTCTCCAAAGGAAAGTCGTACTCCTGGATAAAATGCTTTAGATTCTCTCTTTGCACCTCCAAATCCTGATGCATTCCCAAAAGGTCCTGGATTCTTTTAAGTCTCTCTATCTTCTTTCTATCATTTTTCAGCTCCATAATATACCTAAGCCTTTTGAACTGGATTCTAAGCTTATGGTAGAGTTCGGCGTCGGAATCAATGGAGAGGTTTTTCAAAAACCTCCTTATGGCTTTGAGGCGTCTTCTTACGGCGGCCCTGAAGGCCTTTTTGAACTTGTCGTCCTTTACGAACCTGGGACCGTAAAGGGAGTTGAGGCTGGATATGAAATCACCCCCTTTCAAAAATCCCATAAGCTCGGCGTAAACGCTCTCTCTTTTTTCATATAAGATATCATATATGGGCTCTACGGCCGGTTTCATCGAGGGCGGAAGCCGCTTTACGTATGAGGGGTAGTTGTATAAAAACACATCTATATCCCTGGCCTCGTTGGTCCTTTTGAAAAACCCCTTAAGCACCGTATCGCACTCTTTGGCCCAAAGAGGGTCGAAATACTCTTTGAACTCTTTTATGATGGAGCGTATGCGCCTGATATAGACACGGAATTTATGGAGGTTTTCCATATCATCCGGCTCCTCGACAACTCTTTTTGCATAAAAGAGCACCATATTCAGATATCCGTCCAGAACCGATGAGAGTTTTTTACTCAGACGCATAATCACTCCTTAAAATAATTTGTGCTAACCTTTTAATTATATCAAAGGAGAGCGGATGGAGTATTACAGCTGGATTTTGGCATTTCACGTAATGAGTATAATAAGCTGGATGGCTATGCTTTTTTATCTGCCAAGGCTTTTTGTATATCACGCCGAGCACAGAGACAACAAAGGCTTTGTGGAGGTGGTGAAAATCCAGGAACACAAACTCTACTACTTCATAGGCGTTCCGGCCTTTTGGGCCTCTTTGCTAAGCGGCCTTACGATGATAGCCCTAAATCCCGATATGTTCAAAAGTGGGATGTGGCTTCACATAAAACTTACGGCCGCTTTTTTGATGATTTTATACCACTTCAGCCTGCGCTATTTTCTAATACGCTTCAAAGAGGACAGATGCGAAAAGAGCGGAAAGTTTTTTAGAGTTTACAATGAGATACCAACGATTTTGATGATAATAATCGTCATAATGGCGGTGGTGAAACCGATATGAGAAGAGCTGCGGTTTTTAGCGGGGGCGGAGCCAGGTGTTTTGCCCAGCTGGGATTTATGGATGAGCTTTACGAGAGGGGAATCGAGTTCGAGGCCTTTAGCGGAAGCAGCGGCGGAGCGGTGGCGGCGGCCCTTTTGGCTAAAGGCTACACCCCAAAAGAGGCCCTTGAGGCCTTTGAGGGGATAGATTTTAAAAAGATATCTTTCAACCTTTTCAATGGCACGATTTTTTGTCACAAAAAGATGAAAACGGAGCTAATCAAGCTTGGCCTGGATGATTTTGAGAATTTGAAAAAGAGGCTCTTTGTGGCGGTGACCGAGTATGAGGCGCCAAACACCCGCTATATCCGGCACGGCGACCTGGCCCAGGCCCTGCTGGCCTCCACGGCCCTTTTGCCGCTTTTTTGCCCCGTGGAGCTTGAGGATGGGCTCTATATAGACGGCGGCCTTAGCGACAATCTGCCCGTAACTCCTGTAAAGGACTATGAGTATATCCTCTCCATCAACGTAAACCCCTTGAAAGTGGGCTTTAAAAGGACTCTTTTGGGGAATTTCAAAAGGGCCGGATATATAATGCTAAACGCGAACATAAAACGCTCCATCCCCCTCTCAACCGAATATGTGGAGATATATGAGACGATAAACTATGGTATACTTGAGAGAAAAAAATTCAAAGAGATATTCGCCATAGGGCAGGATTACGCAAAAAAGAGGTTTTTGAAAGAGGAGAGATGATAAAAGAGCTGGCCGAAAGGATTTTGGACAAAATCATTGATTACGTCTTCGAGCTGCCAAAATATCCCCTTAGATTTCGTGAGCTGATGGAGGCCAACAGGGTTTTGGTGGATAACCTGGATATCAACCAGATTCCTGGTATCAGGTTTTGCAGACTCAAGCTCTATCTGGTATATTTTCTTATCTGGAACCTTATCCTAATCCCGCTTTCTCTTATATTTCACTCTTTGCTGGCAAAACTGGACTGCCATATAGCCATCATACTTGCCATTATATTTACCCTGCTCTTTTTTGGCACCTACAAGATATTCGAGGAGCGGCTAAAAAGGAGGGTGGCTCTGCGTATAATAAAAGAGGCCTGGAAAAACTACCTTCCCCATTTTCCCTATGAAAAATATGGTGAGAAGGTGGCCCAGATATACAAAGAGGCTGTGGAGCGGGACATCCCAAAAAACAAGATAGAGCAGTTCATCATAGACAAAATCATCGAGACCAGATAAGCTTCGTTTTAAACCCAAGCGTGTTGTCCGTCATCTTTATCCATCCAAGCTCCATCTGCCAAAAAGAGGTATCCATAGCCGCCGCATATGGAAACCTCTTCAGATATATAGCCTTTTGCCCCTTTAAAGCCTCTTTTACCACTCCCGTAAACTGAAGGCCCTGAATTTTCGCCACCTCGAGGGTTTGGGTATAGATGGCGCCGGAGGCAAAAGGGTTCGCCAAAGCCTGGGCTATATGTCTGGTATCGGGATTTGAGGCGAAGATGAGGGCCATACGCTCCTTGTCAAAAACATAAAACAGAGGCGCGCAGTATGGAGCGTCATTGAAAGATGTGGCGAGGGTGAAGATATGGTTTTTTTCCAAAAAAGATATAATTTTATTCATAAGCAGATTTTAGCAAAGGTTTTCTTTGAGATTTATCATTTTAGCGGCCATATTTTCTATATCTCTTTTAGCGGCCCAGTATTATGTGGATTTTATCGGCAACAAAACCTTCTCCAAAGAGCGGCTCTACAAAGAGCTTGGGCTTGAGCGCAGCTGGTGGGAGAGACTCATCCATCCAAAGGAAAAGCCAAAGGTGGAGGACAAACTTCTGCCCGTTCTTCTGGAGGAGCTGGAAAACTTCTACAGATCCCAGGGTTTTTGGGAAGTGGAAGTAGATATAAAGCTGGATAAAGATACGGCCTATTTCATTATAAAAGAGAACAGGCCCATTATAGTAAAAGATATATCCATAACATCAAATTTTCCCATCCATCTAAAGCTGAAAAAGGGCGATCGTTTTATAGTGTCAAAGTTTAAAGAGACAAAGGCAAAAACGAAAGAGGAGCTTTTGAAAAAGGGGTACTGCAGCTATGAGTTCATCGCCAAAGCCTATGTGTTCGAGAAAAAATATGAGGCGTATCTAACCTTTTATCTGGATAAGGGAAAGATCTGCAAAATCAAAAATATCTCTGTATCCGGACTCAAAACCGTTCCCAAAAAGGTGGTAATCAGCCATATATATCTAACGCCCGGCTCCAAATTCTCTCTGGAAAAGGTAAAAGAGAGCTATAGACGGCTCTACTCCCTGGGATACTTCAGGTTTTTAAATATGGACTACTCCAACAAGATAAACAATGAGATAATGCTAAAAATTGCAGCCAAAGAGAGGGAAAAGATCAATATCTATAAAGCCGGGGTGGGTTATGACAGCCAAAACGGCCCTCACATAAGGCTCTATTATAAAAACCTGAACTTCCATCTCTTTCAGCCCTCTATCGACATCTACTACTCAAACGACAACAAAAAGATAGATTTCAATCTATTTTATCCCTCCATAAAACTGTTTGACACCTATTTTGATACGGTAACAAACCTCTTTTACGAAAGCAGGGATTACGGCAGCTTTTACCAAAAAAGCAGAGCGGCCTCTTTTAAACTTTTAAAGGACTATTTCAGACTATCCGGATCTTTGAAGATGACACTGGAGAAAGTGGCTATAGAGAGATCCTCCAGCCCCTGTATCAAAAACAGAAAATACACCCTGCTCTACCCATCCCTCTTTTTGCTCTATGACAACAGAGACTCAAAACTCTCGCCAAGCAGAGGGTACTTTATAGAAGATGAGATTCAGCTCTCTATAAAAACGGTAAGCGACAGCCAGTTCATAAAAAACCGGATAACGGGAGGGATATTTTACCCTTTCAAAAAGAGTATCCTTTTTGCAAAAGCCTCCCTTGGAACCATCACCGCCACGGAAGATCTGCCTCCAAATATGCTCTTTTACGCAGGAGGGGTAAAGAGCAACAGAGCCTATACATATCAGCAGATCAAAGCCCTTGACAGCGACTGCGACATCGGTGGGAAAACGCTGTTGGATACCACCGTCGAAGGTAGATACAGATACAAAGAGGGGGTTAAGCTGGCGCTGTTTTGGGACAGGACATACCTGAGCCGAAAAGAGTTCAGGATAAAAGAGTATGTGGACGGCGTAGGTATAGGTGCTGTCATAGACACTCCCCTTGGGGAGTTCAAGGCCTATTTTGGGGTAAATCCAAATAAAATTTCCCAAAACGCTATAAATATATTTTTGGGAGCCTCTTTTTGAGACTGCTTCTTTTTTTGGCGGAGCTGCTGCTGATAGTTATAGCGGCACTCTTTTTGGGAGAGATGAAGTATTCGGTGCTGGAAAAGATTTTGGAACAAAATGGTGTAGACGCCAAAATATACCTGAAAGATATCGATACGCTGCTTATCGAAAACCTAAGCTACCAAAACAGAAAAATCGCCAAAAAGATAGAGATAAAGATACTCTACGCTCCCTTGCTTCAAAAAGAGATTTACATAGTAAACTCCGATATAGAAGGCCTGGACATCAACAACCTTCTTGAGATAGAACCGCCCAAAACTTCCGGCACCTCATCCGCCCCATCCTTCTTTCTTTTTATAAAAAGTCTAAGAGCCGATGGAATATACAGATACGAAGGGACAAACCGGTTCTATCTAAAAGCCTCCAACATAACAACAAATAGCGCCGATATAGAAAAACTCCAGATCAAAAGTTTCGCCGCCAATGCAATAGCCAGGGGAAGATATGAAAAAAGTCTGGTGTTGAAGGGGAAAATCTTTCCAAAAAGCGGCTACCTGAAACGGTTTAAAACCCC
>JAMOUF010000179.1 GCA_027068245.1 Campylobacterales bacterium
CAAAAATTTTATATTTGTCAAAATTGGCTATATAGGATATATAGTCGAAATCCCCGCTTTTCATATCGTAACCTATTGCAGATGCCGGGATACGCTGTGACAGAAGCAAAGAGATCTGATCTATCGCTACCTGGCTTTGCAAAGTAAGCCGGGTCAGCTCTTTGGCTTTGAAGCTTCTAACCCCCAGCAAAGAGAGGGCTTTGAAGGCGGCTACGGACAGGACTGCCACGATAACCAGCACAAAGATCAGCTCCGTCAAGGTAAAAGCCCGTCTCACTGTCCGCTCCATGGCTGGCTGTTTACCATCAGCTGGCCTATATTGGATGAGAAATACCAAAAGGATCCAAAGCCTTCACCCAAAGACTTTGTCCTGTTTGAGAGCGGGGTAATGCCGATTTTTATATATTTCAGGTTTGTTGTGCTCTCATTTCTATCCGGATCGTCAGGAAATTTGGTAGTTGAAGAGGTGTTGATGTCGATTATACAGTATGCGCTGACACCAAGTTTGTAGACTCTTGATCCTCCTTTGTTTACAGCCTCCATCTCATACCCGTCAAAATCGTCCATATCATCGGCCTGATCTATCGAGGCCTCCTCAAGACCTATAGCTGAAGCCCACTCTTTGTGGATACAGTTTCTTGAACCGACAAAAGAGCCTCTTCTATAAATTTTTTCAGAACCGGCAAAGGAGAAGTTGCAATCATACTCCACAAGGCCATTTTGGGCTATTAGTATATCGTTGATTTGGTTGTTTTTCTCATCCCATGGCAGATTTTTTATAAGCCCCATCAACGCCAGGCCGTTATACATAGCCTCCTCTTTCAGCGTATATTTGGAGCTTTTTGAGCTTAGCTGGATGATCTTTGGAAAGAGTGTAAAGACCAAAGCTATGATAATCATGGAAAAGAGCAGCTCTATGAGGGTAAAAGATTTTCTCATCTAAAGACCTTTACGCCGGGTTTTGGGGCGCTGATATTTTGCTCAAACCCCACCCCTTCTATCTCGCCGCTTTTTATCTGGTTTACCGTAGGGGGCTTGTAGATATATTTGATACATGGATGGTGGATACAGCTGCTGTTTTCAAACTTGTAGTATGCCTCCTCGTCATAACTGAACCAGAGCCATTTTGAGATATCCAAATGAATATATCCAAAGTTGTCGTTTTGTTTTGTTACATTTATCTCCACTATCCCCTCTTTTGGGCTGTGAGGATTTGAGATCATATCCGCGGGCTGGCTCATCACGGTATCTTTGTAGCTCCCGGTTTTTTTGATTTTACCATAGTTTTCGCTGTTATGGTCTTTCATGATAAACCAGTGCAAAAGAGTCTGATTCAGATCGCTTACATATCCGGATCCATTTTTGTCATAGACCAAAATGGTGGCGTAAGTTGCGTCTTTGACTTTCGTAGTGGCAAGATCTTTTGGTCTAAGCCTCCCAAAGTAGAAGGTGGTATTCATATCAGCCGAAATCTGTCCCGCTCCACTGGCCGGGTTGTGCTGTTTGGCACTGCTTGAGGAGGGGGATATCTCCGTAAGTTTTATGTTTATGGGCGATACGGGCCTTGAGAAGTTCCTGTCAACTACAAAGGCGTAACTGCTGTTGGCCTCCCCTTTTGAAAAAGCCTTCGTTGGAATTTTGTAACTTACGTTTATCTCATCCAAAATCTCATACCCCTCCACGCCGCTGTTAAAGATATCTTTGTAGACAACGCCTATTTCACTGCCGTTATACTCGGAGCGGTTATCCACATCGTAATAAAAAGTCACGGTGACATTCTCGTCCCCAAAACAGCTGTCGTTGTAATCCTCCGTCTTTTCTCCGGTTTTGGCAAAGGCGCCAAGGGTTATTTTCAAAGTTACGTTCGTATCGTTGGTCTCCTCACTCATATAGAGCCAATCCTCTCCAAAGGAGTTTATAAACTCCACGCCCGTTATATTTATCTCGTAAGGAGCCACCTTCACCGTGACAGAGCCCTCATTTATGAGCCTTACATTATCGGGGGTATCGTCCTGGTCCACTTTGGCGTATTCGCTGCCGTTTATCTCATATATCGTTATGTTTATCTCGCCAACCTCGGTATAGCTGGCGTTTACATCATCCGCCTCACCATCAGTGAAACTGAAATTTTCTATATTCCAAACCCCCTCTTTGCAGCCCGTATGCAAAGGTGTGGCGTTAACGTCGAAGGATACTCCTCTGCTCTCGTTGTAATCCTTCGCAGCCCCTCCTGACTCGTCCAGGGCTTTAAAACCGAGCTTGAAATCCTCGCCCGCATATATGCTGCCGCCGGCTGGGGATACTGAGAACTCCTTTGGCCGGATGGCGAAGTTGTCACTGGAATTTGACTCTTCTGACAAATTCAAGGGGCTGTTTTTGTCCCTGCCCTCAATATGGACTTTAACGCATCTTTTGGCCGTATCTATCCGGACAGAATCCAGTTTCACACAACCTCTGGAATCAGTATCAGGGCAGGGTGTTCCTGAATTGTCGCTGCAAAGAACTTTTTTTCCGCTTATTGGACCGGTGCACTCCGAGCTGCCTCCGGAATGATAAAAATATAATTCTATTTTGGTTATATTGGCTTCCATACTCAAATTGGTATCCCGCTCTTTTGACAAAATATAAAGATCAAAATCCCTGGAAACCACTTTTGTAGTAATATTATTATCCCAATCAGATTCAGCATCGCATAGCCCGTCAACACCTGTGGAGTCTACTGCATTGAATATTCCGCTTTTTGCCGCAGGCTGCTCGGTATAGTGAAAAAAGTCACTAAATGCAAATACCGATCCAACCTCAGTGGTATGTCTCCTCTCTCTATCATACGCCCTATCCTCATCCACTTTGAATCCCACTTTCTTTTCACTATGAAAACACTTTCTAAACCATCCTCCGTCATAACCGTATCTGCTATCTTTCCATCCGGCAATAAGAGGCTCTTTACCGTAACTGTTTTGAAATGTTACTGTTTTGCATCCGTCACTCCACCCCACAAAGTATCGACCTGTTTTTATCGTTTCATAAAAGATTCTTTTTCCGTAATCATCCACAAAACTGTCGGTAAAATTACTCTGAGCTATCATATACCCGATAGTCTCTTCTCTTTGCAAAGGATACCCCTCCCAGGTCTCACTGGCATCAAGCGCCGCTGATATAATTGAACCGTTTACATCCAATACCGCGGTCATCCAGGGCGCAGAAGTATCTTTGGGAATATCATGCTTTTCATTGTTTAGTGTCTGGATATTTGCCACAACCGCCGGATTACAAAACTTTACAGCAGTATCGATTCTTTGCCAACCAATCCTGTTTTGATGGGGATCAAGAAACCTTCCCTGGACCATTGAGGTCTCAATTGTTCCCACTTCAACATAGTGATCCCCCAGCCTGTGAACACCTTTGTTGATCGCAAAATAGTTTAATTTTTGGCTCACATGAGGTCCATCTTCTCCCTGGGGTTCTACCAGGGTTGCATCAAATCCTGTTTTTGTAACATTTTTTATCCTGACACTTGCCGGATCTCCCCCACGACTGTCAATAACCATAAAAACAACCGGGATGGTGGAAAAACTTTTATTGAACTCCACATGGGTCCAGCTTGGATCGGCATATGTATTTTTTAATTCAACCTCGCCACCCTCAAATTCCACCGGGGTTATGGTTCCATCAAAAAGACATGCTCTCTCGGTGCCATTATAGTTTTTCCTGTTCTTTTCATTATTATATATCTCTTCAATCTGGTCTGCTTCCAAAGCCTCTTTAAATATCTTCACCTCATCCTGATATCCATCCAAAGCCTGGTCTTCATCATATCCGCCTCCCACACTATCTTGCTCCTGTCCTAAAATCAGCCCTCCAGGATCAATTTTGACAGGATCTGTATAGTTGAAATTGACACAACCTATCAAATCTCTATCAGCATATACGCAGTTGTTTTCGCCTTCTCTGCTCCAGGCCACAAAGTGCCACTTGCCGTCTCGTATGCTGTAATTTAAATCAAATAACTTTTCAAATTCATTATGTAAATGGATTTTTATTTGATTTTTATTTTCCTGGCCCCATAACAAAACCTCATTATCATATTTTTTATTTCCTGTTTTATTTGCCCCGGAGAGTAGAGGGATGCCATAACTTTGCGTGGTTTTTACCCAGGTGGTGATGGTAAAATCAATTAACCCGTCCATCGCCCGATTATCCAATACTATATAATCATCCGTTCCCTTTTTAGTAAAATCGGCCACGCGGCATATCAGCCCGCCCACGCTCTCGTTGCTCTCGGGATTTACGTTTACGGCACGGCCGTTGTATCCGTTGCTGCTGTCTATCACCTCCCCCGGCGTCCCATTCCACTCGCATCCATCCAGCCTGTAATCGGCGTGTGGTTTTGGCAACTGCGCAAAAAGTGCGGCCTTGGCAAAGATAAAGATAAAAAAAGAGAGCCATATCCACTTTTTCATAATCATTCTTTTGATTTTGGTTTTAATCTATTATAACCAATTCTGCCTAAATAATAACCTTGCTGGCAACCGCTATGGCGGCGGTCTCGCTTTTTAACACAAGAGGGGTGTCAAATCCAAGGATTTTCCCAAACTCCGCCCGCTCCTGCGGGCTTACTCCACCTTCGGGGCCAATAAGCGCCCTTTTTATATCCTCGCCGCATCCGATTCTATCTTCGCAAAAGTCTATCAAAACCGTATCCGGATAAAGGGCCAGGGCCGATTTTATATCTTCTTTTATCTCAAGCTCCATCAGGCGGCTTCTGCCACACTGCTGAGAGGAGTTGATGAGGATTTTTTGCAGTTTTTCCAGTTTGAGGCGGAAGTTTTTCTGACTTCTTTGACAATATATAAAGGTGATTTTGGCTACGCCAAGCTCGTTTAACGCAGGAAGGCTTTTCTCTATGCTCTTTGGGTCTATGATACACCAAAGCAGGTGAAACTCTCTTTTTGGCATCACCTCCCTAAGCTCTTTGTCCTTTAATGACAAAGTGGCCCTTCGTCTGTCAACCTCCTCTATCAGATAGTAATACAGATACTGGTCTTTCAGGTTTCTAAAGGGTATCACCTCGCCCTTTTTATGCCGCCTTACCTTGAAGATATAGTTATATGTCTCACCCTCTACCACCAAAACCAGCTCGCCGCTTTTGGGATGATATACAAACTGCATCAAAGCGCCTTGGCTACTCCAAACAGCACCAGGGCCGCTATGGCCTCCGCAGTGTATATTTTGGCCGCGTATCTTTTGAACTCCTCAAAAAGCTCCCTCTCATCGCTTCTTATGACCCTAAGACGCCGGTTTATGATAACCTGATGGACGATTATCGCTATCATCAGCACTATCATCGCCACAATCTCGAAATTCCATACCGAAAACCTAAGCACGGCCATCATCAAAAGCCCGGTAAAAATCACCATACCAATCAGCACGTTTTGTATAAGAAAGAGTCTTTTAAAGCTTTTCATAAAAGCGACGAAGTTCTCCTGCCGTTTTATTTTTAAAAAGTAAAGTTGTGATAAAATGAGTAGAAAGACAACCAGCTCATGGGTATGAAGCGATGCTTTAAACAGCGTATCCATAGGCTCTCCTAATTTTTTGATAAAGGTATTATATGGCAATTTCCATCACAGAAGCTTTAAATATTATCGATAATCAAAAAGTATCGGCAAAGATAGAGACAAAACCTTTGGAAGAGTGTGATTCCAGGGTTGCGGCGAAGGATTACGAGGCCCTCATCTCGCTGCCAGGATTTGACAACTCCGCCATGGACGGCTTTGCGGTGCTTTTAAGCGATGCGGGCAAAGAGGTAAGGGTATCAGCAGAGATTTTTGCCGGGGAGGATAAGGAGCTTTACGTAAAAGAGGGTGAGGCCATAAAGATTATGACTGGAGCCAGAGTGCCCCAAAACACCGAGGCGGTCGTACCGATGGAGGATGTGGAGTATATAGGCGAAAAGATTGTTTTACCAAAAAAAATAGCGAAAGAGGCCCATATCCGGTTTTTGGGAGAGGATATCAAAGAGGGAGAGAGAGTAGTAGAAAAAGGGGAGCTGCTAAACGCCTACAAAATAGCCCTGTTAGCCAGCCAGGGAATCAGCTACATAGACGTTTTTAAAAAGCCTGCCGTCACCGTATTCGCCACGGGCAGCGAGCTTAAAATGCACTATGAGAGCCTGAGCGGCTCGCAGATTTACAACTCCAATACCCCGGCTCTGTATCTTAGAACCAGGGAGCTTGGGTGCGAGAGCTCTTTTTTAAGAGTTGCCAAAGACTCCAAAGAGGCGGTAAAAGAGGCGCTTTTACAGTCTCTAAAGAGCGATTTGATAATCACCACCGGAGGTGTGAGCGTGGGAGAGGCGGACTATACAAAAGAGGTTTTCAAAGAGTGTGGGATGGAGATACTCTTCTCAAAAATCGACATCAAACCCGGCAAACCCACAACCCTTGGAAAGATAGGAGATACCTTCATACTCAACCTTCCCGGAAACCCTTTCGCGGCTATGGCGAACTTCGAGATTTTCGGACGGTTTTTGATAAACAGACTCAGGGGTATGAGAGAGTGTTACCATAAACCGATAAAAGTCAAACTAAAAGAGAAACTGCAGCTTAAAGGGGGAAAAGATACGGTTATTCCAGGAATCTTCGATGGGGAGTATTTCAAGCCTCTAAACAGTTACGGCCCCGGAATGGTAAGCACGATGGCGAAATCGGAAGGTTTCATTATAGCCTCCAAGGAGGCAAAGGAGTTGAAAGAGGGATACTTCATCCCCCTTTTCAACCTGACCTCGAAAGAGGCCAGGGATATAATAAGCAGATAGCTACTTGAGCTTGGAGATATAATCGGCCAAAGCCTCCAGCTCCTCGTCGCTCATAGATCCAACCTGTCCTTTCATCAAAGGCCCCATACCGTAAAGGTTGAGTTTACCCTCTTTATACTCTTTCAGTTTTTTCAATACCTCATCTTTTGGCATTCCGGCAATTGGCGCAGACTTTCCAAGAGCCTTTCTGTCACCTTTTGGTCCGTGGCATGAAGCACATTTGGCATAAAGTTTCGCGCCGTCAAGAGAGCTTTTTTTAACGGCCTCTTTCGCCTCTTCCTTTGCCTGCTCTTTGGCACCTTCTTCAGCCGTGCCTGCTGCTCCAGGAAGTGCCGCTGCCGCTGCCGCCTTGACCTCTTCCACCTTTTTTCCAGCCTCCTCTTTAACCTCTTCAACCTTTTGGGTTACGCTCTTTTTAACAGACTCGACTACGCCCTCCTGGCTTGATGCGACGCTTGATACCGCTTCTGAAACGCTGCTTTTAGCCTCCTCTTTTACGCTGCTGGCCGTTGTTTCCACTTTTTTGGCAGGAGTTCCGGGCAGAGCCTCTTCCACTTTTTCTACGCTCTTTTTAACCTCTTTCTTCTCGACTTTTTTCTCTACCTGCTGTTTTGCCTCACTCTTGGTCTCGCTCTGATGTGAACCCTTCTCTCCACATCCTACAAACAGCACGGCTGCCGCTACTATCGATATAATTCCAATTTTTTTCATACTCTCTCCTTAAATTTTTTTTGGGTTTACGATCTTTTCGCCTCTTAAGAGCCTCTCCCACATATCCGGATCACTCCACTCCTCCCTGACTCCTTTGGAGAAGCGTATCTTTTCAAGATCGATTTTTGGCATATGGGGACTGTAGGCGTCTTCAAAAGAACATTTCGCATAACCCGTATCCGTCTCATGGACTATTACAGAGTCTATTTTAACATCTTTTTCGTTATTTACCATAACGGTATTTTTTAACACTAACTCCACCATCAAAAAAATAACCCTGCTATACTCCTCGGCACTGGGGCTTACCGGAAGCTCCACCCATCTTCTGCTCCACCTCTTCATATCCTTCAGATACTCCGGGTCGTCCCCGCTCCAAAGGGTAATGGCATGATCGAATGAGTCTATTAGCTCTTTTATGACCCTTTTTGTAAGGCCAAAGTCATAGACCATCTCCCCTCTGTCAAGATAAGAGGATGAAAAGAGCAGCTCCACCTTGTATGAGTGGCCGTGTATGGACTCGCTGCACCTTCTGGTGGAGCAGTTTCTGACGATATGGGCGTTTTCGAATTTAAACAGCTTTCTTATAATCACCGTCTTCTCTCCCTGTTCCAAAGCCGCACCTGAAGCCTGTCGCTGTAGATAAACCCATAAAGCATACAAAACTCCGCCACGGCCCTGTCGTGCTTTCTAAGCTCGCTTACAGTCGAGCCAAGCGGCATACAGAAAATCTCACTCTCCAAAAAATCCCCGGCGATATCCACTATCTCCTCATAGGCACCAAACTCTATG
>JAMOUF010000180.1 GCA_027068245.1 Campylobacterales bacterium
ATGAGAGGGGCGCCGAGGTAGTAAGGGATATCACTACCTACTGCGCCAACAACGATGAGATAGAGATTTTGACACTCTACGCCTTTAGCACCGAAAACTGGAAAAGGCCCAAAATGGAGGTGGAGTTTTTGATGCGGCTTTTGGAAAACTGGCTCAAAAACGAGCTTGAAACATACCAAAAAGAGGGCGTGAGGTTCGAGGTGATAGGCGATATATCCAAATTTTCCAAAAGACTGCAAGATAGAATTCTCTTTACCAAAGAGCAGACCAAAGGCAACAGCCGCCTTACACAGGTTTTAGCCCTCAACTACGGGGGACGGGACGAGATAGTAAGAGCTTGCAAAAAGGCCTGCAAAGCCGGGGTGGAGATAGATGAAAAGAGTTTCGAGAGGTTTTTGGACGCCGATTTGGGCGATGTGGATATGATGATTAGAACCGGGGGCGAGAGAAGAATATCCAATTTTCTGCTCTGGCGGGCCGCCTATGCGGAACTCTTTTTCACCCCTACACTCTGGCCCGACTTTACGCCAAAGGAGCTTGAAAAGATGATAGAGGATTTCAAAGCCAGAGAGAGAAGATTTGGAGCGGTTTTATGATTTATCTTTTTATTTTTGTATTGGGACTACTGATAGGCTCTTTTTTGAATGTGGTGATTATCCGCCTACCACAGCTTCAAAGCGTGGTATTTCCCTCCAGCCACTGCGTAAAATGCAAAACGCCTCTTAAGTGGTGGCACAACATTCCTCTGCTCTCCTGGCTCTTTTTAAGAGGCAGATGCCACTACTGCAAAGAGCCCATATCCATTCAGTATCCTCTGGTGGAGCTCCTAAGCGGTATAATCTTCGTATCGGTCTATTACAAAATGGGTATCTCCATATACTCAGCCGCAACGGCCGCAGTATTTATCCTTTTGCTGGCTTTGAGCGTCATAGACCTGAAATACAAAGCGGTTCCGGACAGCCTGAACCTGCTGGCCCTGACTATCTCGTTTTTCACCCGTGAGGATATATTATCGGCCCTGCATGACGCTTTGGTTATGATGGGCGCTTTTTCACTGCTAAGGTTTTATGTAAGCTACTATGTGAGTAAAAAGGAGGAGATGTATCTAAAAAGGGAGCTTAAAAAAGCTCCATGGCTTAGAGCCTACTATCCAAAATACATAATGATAGAGGCTATGGGGGAAGGCGACATCATAGTAGCCGGAGCACTTGGAGCCCTCCTTGGCATCAAGCTGACGCTGGTAGCCATATTTTTGGCCGCACTGACAGCCCTGCCAGCCTCTATCTTGCAAAAGGCGCTAAAAAGCGACAAAGAGCTCCCCTTCATACCCTTTTTGGCCCTTGGCGGATATCTGAGCTTTATGTTTGGAGAGCAGATTTTAAAGTTGGCAGGAATTGAATGAGAAAGACGGCCGACTATATAAATTCCCACATCTTCTCATCGTTTCTATCTTTTTTCATCCCGCTTTTTGGGATTGCCTCGCTGATTTTTTTTATCAAGCTGGTCTCAGTGACATCAATCATAAAGATAACCTTTATGGAACTTTTAAAGATGTATATCTTCATACTGCCCCAGATTCTATTTTTCACCCTCTCCATCGCTTTTTTCACAGCAGCCGTAAGCGCTCTTTACAAACTGGCCTTCGACTATGAGCTTATCGCCCTCTTCTCTCTTGGGGTAAGCCCACAAAAGATTACGAAAATCATAGCCAAGAGCGCAGTTTTACTCTCTTTGATACTGATTTTGCTCTCTTTGATACTCATTCCCCAGGCAAAACAGCTCTATAAAGGTTTTATCATATACAAAAAGAGCTCCATAAAGCTAAATATCAAGCCAAACCAGTTCGGACACCGATTTGGAGAGTGGTATCTGTTTATAGGGGATAAAAAGGGCAACAGCTACCAAAACATAGCCCTTTACAACCAGAAGCTAAACAGCCGGCAAAATTTCATAAACGCGAAAGAGGCAAAGATTGGCAGCGATAAGAAAGGAATCAGGCTCGATTTGATGAGAGGAAAGGCGTATATATACAAAAACAGCGAGCTGCAGGAAATTGCATTTGAGAAAATGACCATATACGACAGCGGCACTGCGGAAAACTTCTTTTACAAAGGG
>JAMOUF010000181.1 GCA_027068245.1 Campylobacterales bacterium
AGATATCTTCTTGAATCAGGGCTCTTGAGGGGCATGTGCAGACCTCGCCCTGGTTGAAGGCGAAAAGAACCAGACCCTCCACGGCTTTATCCAAAAATTCGTCATCCTGGGCCATTATGGAGTCGAAAAAGATATTTGGAGACTTGCCACCAAGCTCCAGTGTGACGGGGATGATGTTTTGGGAGGCATACTGCATGATAAGTCTTCCCGTGGTAGTCTCACCGGTAAATCCCACCTTCTTTATATCCGGATGGGTAGCCAACGGTTTTCCGGCCTCGGGCCCAAAGCCGTTTACCACGTTTACCACGCCAGGCGGTAAAATATCCTGGATAAGCTCCATCAAAACCATCACCGACACCGGTGTCTGCTCCGCGGGTTTCAGTACCACGCAGTTTCCCGCAGCCAGGGCCGGAGCCAGTTTCCAAGCAGCCATCAGCAGAGGAAAGTTCCACGGAATTATCTGTCCTACAACACCCAAAGGCTCGTGTATCTCCATGGAGACCGTTTTGGCGTCCAGGTCGCTGACAGTGCCCGCTTCCGCTCTGATGACGCCTGCGAAATATCTGAAATGGTCTATCGCCAAAGGTATGTCGGCATTTATCGTCTCACGGATGGGCTTGCCGTTATCCACCGTCTCCACCCTTGCCAGCAGCTCCAGATTCTCCTCCATAACATCCGCTATCTTGTTCAACAGGCGGCTCCTTTCGGCAACCGGTATATCCTTCCAGGTCTCGAAGGCTTTCCAGGCGGCTTTTACGGCCAAATCAATATCTTTTTTGTTCGATTTGGCGACCTTGGCGATAAGTGAGTTGTCTATGGGACTTCTGTCCTCAAAATACTCTCCATCCACCGGGGGCACCCATTTGCCTCCTATAAAGTTGTCGTAAACACTCTTGAACTGTGGTCTCTCGTAACGCATCGCTCCTCCTTGTTTGGTTTTTGAGCCAGCCTAACGGCACCGATTTGATTTCTCCCCTGTCAACTATTGTATCGTATCGTCATTAATTTTCTTTTTATGAGGATATAAAACCCCTATCCTCTTGAAATTAAATTTATCTCTATTTCAAATGGTAACATTTAAGGTGTTTTTATGTTTTGCTTTTGTGACAGTTGTGTGAAAAAAATATTTATTCCGCTCAAACCCTCTTTGGTCTATACTTTTGTAAGCCAGAAAGGGGATAAAGATGATAAAGAAAATTCTCAAAAGAGACGGCAGTTATGAGGAGTACAGACCCTTTAAGATAGAAGATGCCATTAAAGCCGCTTTTGACAGCGTTCTTGAGCCATATGACGAGAAAGTGTTTAAAAAGGTGCTGCGTCAGGTGGAGCTGGAGGGGATAAATGCGGTGGAGGATATTCAGGACATTATCGAAAAGGAGCTTTTTAACGCCGGATATTTCGATGTGATGAAATCCTTTATCACTTACCGCTTTTTACATAAGATGCAAAGAGAACAGGTACTAAATCTTGGTGAAGATACAACATACATAAACTCAACCCAATCGGTTGAGGAGTATATAAACAAAAGCGACTGGAGAATAAACGCCAATGCAAACACCGGCTACTCCAACGCGGGACTAGTCAATAACCTGGCTGGTAAAGTCATAGCCAACTACTGGCTCGATAGGGTCTACTCCAAAGAGGAGGGTTACGCCCACAGAAACGCCGATATTCATATCCACGATTTGGACTGTCTAAGTGGCTACTGTGCCGGCTGGAGTTTAAGAGCGCTTCTAAACGAAGGGTTCAACGGTGTCAGGGGACGGGTGGAGAGCAAAGCTCCAAACCACTTTAGAACGGCTCTGGCACAGATGGCGAATTTCCTTGGAATACTCCAAAGCGAATGGGCCGGGGCTCAGGCTTTCAGCTCTTTTGATACCTATCTTGCTCCGTATGTATTTAAAGACAATCTAACCTACGAGGAGGTATATGAGGCGATAGAGAGCTTTATATTCAACCTAAACGTTCCGGCCAGATGGGGACAAAGCCCGTTTACGAACATCACCATAGACTGGACCGTACCAGATGACCTTAAAGAGCAGTTTCCAACCAGATACGATAGACACCTCTTTGAAGGCATAGAAGATGAAAGTTTGCAGGA
>JAMOUF010000182.1 GCA_027068245.1 Campylobacterales bacterium
GGTATATCCTATACTGAACTCTCCCTCTTCCTCATCCAAATCGCATATCAAAGCCACTCCAAGGGTGTTTGTCTTAGGTGGTATAAGCATCACGTCAAATTCGCTGAACCTGTCTACGAGCCCGGCCAGCTTAGCCAGGTTCTCAGCCCTTGGGTGGGTGTAGAGGTCCTCGCCCAAAATGAGGCTCGCCTTCTCCTTTTTGGCTAACACTTTTTTGAGCTTTTCCAAAATATCCTCATCCATATCCAGCTCTTGATAATATTTTGGTATCTCCACCTCTATCTCTTTTTTTACCTTTTTAGGCACCTCTTTGGTTATCTTCTTCTGGACCTTTTTCTCTTTGCCGCTCTTTTTGTCTATGACGCTCTCTTCAACCACCTCTACCACCTTCTCCACAATCTCCTCTTCAACCTCTTTTTTGACGGTGGTCTTATAGCCGTTTAGATAATCCAGTATATATTTTGGCAGTTTCTCCTTGTCCGCGAAATTATCCAAAATAAAATAGAAAGCGGCCTCCTCTTTTAAAGGCTTATGGGTAACTCCTATCACCGTTTTGCCAAGCCCTTCCATAACCGGGTCTTTGATGGGGTGAAAGTAGATGCCGCCTCCCTTGTTCATCTTCACCGCGTTATTAAACGCGAATCTTGCCCTTGGATTGTCGCTTTTTATCGCCGTTCCCAAAGAGACTACGAAATCGGAGTTGTGAATATCTTTTATATTTGCGCTGTAGAGTGATTTTCCGCTGTATTGGGAGAAGTTTTCCAAAAACCTCTTATACAAAGAGGCATCTTTGTTTATAAGTCTGTATCCAAACTTCTCTTTCATCTTTTGAAGCAGCAGAGCCTCTTCGTTGGTGATATATGAGTCGAATTTCACCGTATCGGCTCTTTTGAAAGCCTCTATCGCCCTTTTGAAAGCCTCCTCATCCTTTTTGGCCTCGCGGTTTTCAAAATCAAATCCAAACCTTCCGGCCCCGCAGAGCGGCTGATAGTGAAACTCGTTCGTAACGCGGTAGATTTTGGGCTCGGGATTTTCTATGGAGGTGTGTTTGGTTTCGTAGTAAAGATGGCAGGCGGCGCTGCAGTGGGCGCAGGCGGCGGGCGTTTTATTCAACTCCCAGGAGTTTGAGGTGTAGTGGTAATCCTCGCTTACCAAAGCACCCACCGGACATACCGATATACACTCGCCACACCAGGTGCAGTCGAGCTGCTCCCCGGTTACCGCGCCGATAATCGATTTTTGAAGTTTGTTCCACATGGAGTATGCGTCTTTTGGCATCTCCTCCTTAAGCTCTTTTGGAAGCTTGTCCCCACCTCTTGGCACTGTCTTTAACGCGGCGTCACCTATCATATCTTTACAAACGGTGACACAGCGCTCACATACGATACAAAGAGATGAGTCGTAGTGGATAAAGTTCCAGTGCTTCACCGGCCTGTAGGTATCCCTGATGGCGTAGTGCTGCTCATCCACACCCATATAGAGGTTGTAGTTTTGCAGCTCACACTCCCCGCTTTGGTCGCACACACCGCACTCCAGCGGGTGGTTCACGTCGTAAACCTCCATAATCGCCCGCCGCTCTTTGATGATGTTTTCCGTAACGGTGACTATGCTCATACCATCCTTGGCTTTGGCGTTACAGGCATATACCTGTTTCCCGTCGGCCTCAACCAGACATATCCGGCATGCAAGCGTGGGAGAGCAGTTTGTCAAATAGCATATGGCGGGTATAAAGATACCGTTCGCCCTGGCAACATTCAACACATACTCGCCCGCTACCGTCTCACACTCTTTTCCGTCGATAGTAATCTTTATCTTTTCACTCATGACTCTACTCTCTTTTCAATTTTTACTGTCTCGTATCTGTATCGCCCCTGCAGTTCGAAATAGAGGCTTCCCATATCGGAAAATCCCAACAGGGCCACGGTTCCTTTGAGTTTTTCGTCGATGACAAACCTCTTTACGACCTTTCCAAAAGAGCCCTCTATCTGAACCATATCGCCATCTTGCAGCCTGGCTGCCACGGCAAACTGTGCCGAGCCCAAAAGGTCGCAGCTCCAGTTGAGCTGATGCGCTTTGTTGGTAAAGGGGCTGAA
>JAMOUF010000183.1 GCA_027068245.1 Campylobacterales bacterium
CAAGGGCGTTTAGCGTAAACCTTTTCAATACGAAATAGAGCCCAAAAAGCAAAAAGGCTATAAGCAGCAGCGGGTAGATGTTAAAAAGTATGATGGTATCTATGTTTGTCAGCATATGCAGCACGAAAACGAATACGCTAAGGCCGTAAAAATCGGCTCCGGCGGTTTTTAAAGGAGAGTATAGAACATTGGCTTTCAAATATGCTACCCACTCAAAAAACTGGCTTGTATCCGGAAGGGGATTTGACAAAGCTATAAGGCATCTATATCCCATAACGTAGATCAGATAGACAAAAACTATAAATACCAGAATTTTCTTAGCCAGCAAAAAGTAGTGAAGAGAGTAAAAATATAGTTTTATTCCCCGTTTTAGCCTTTTTTTAAAATTAAAATATCTATTCTTGTAATCATCGATAAAATCGAATATCCGGATAAGAAAATTCTCCCGGATGTTTTTAAGATACTCTTTTATCGCTTTTTTTTCAAAAAACTTCACAAACAAAAGCTTTGTTAAAATGATAGAGAACAGAAAAGTAAAAAAGTTGAAAATTTTTAGAAAGACCATCAAAGGAACCACCAGCTCGCTAAAAGAGAGCATATACAAGATATTGGATAAAACGTTCTCCAGCCCGGCCCCGGCATATTTTTGGGGAAAAAGCCAGCGCGGCAGAAGGATAAAGTAGATATATGCGGCAAAAAAGAGCAAAAAAACGTATAGAAAGTTTATTTTAAATATTTCGCCCAGTATCGAAAAATCTATATATTCCGCCGCATTCAAATCATTTCCTGCTGTTTAACAGATAATAAAGCAGTCTCCACCGCAAAAGCTCCCCGTCGTAATAGAGATCCTCATACTCAAAAGGCAGAAGTGTGGTTATATATCCCCTCCCATACCTGTTTATACTCACTAAGGGATCGCCTTTTGGCGTCGTCAAAACAGGGTTGGTTTTTATAACGAAATAGTTTTCAAGATAGTTCTCAAGATTTAGCTTGAGCCTTTTTATATCTTTGAAAAAACTGTTTTTCGCCACTGTTTCAAACTCTACAGAGCGTGGAAGATAGTTTATAAAATCCAGTTTGCCGCTTTTATAAAGGTAGGTTTTTATGGGATAATTTAAAAAGTGTTTATCTTTTAAACTGTTTTTAACAAGTCTGTATATCTTGGAGTAGGCTATATCGCCGCTTTTTGTAAACATATCATATCTGGTGGAATAGACACCCCCCTCCACCCACAATATACCACCTTGCTTTATCCAGTTTTTCAAAATGCTCTGCTCCTTTTGGGAGAGGTTGTATGAGTAAGCTATGTTTTCAAAAAGATCTTTCGATACGTTTTTATACTCTTTTATCCAAACGGGCAGCACATAGATAAAATCCAATCTTTTTGGCTCCTTCTCAAGCTCCCAGTAGTTCACATCTTTTATGTTTTGAGCGGAGTAGAATATATTTACGCCCTCATAAAACTCCTGTGAAAACTTTCCTTTTATCTCCACTTTCGGACTCAAAGAGATAAACGGAAATCTTTTCAATACGTCCCTGCTCTTTTTTGGAGTATAAAATATCCGGTTGTTGGAGGTTAAAACGACTTTTACCGGAGTCTCCTCCTTCAGTTTCCTATCCAGATCACTCTGTTTTGAAGAACAACCCAAAAAACTTAAAAAAATAATCAAAGCAACGGCAATTTTTCGCATTTATAATCCTTTCAGTATGCAGAGTAATAATAGTAATCAAGATCTTTCAACAGTTTTTTCATATAGTTAAACGTCATACAGCAAAAAATCATACTTCCCGCCAGCAGGCCAAAGACCGACAAATAGTGTGCCACAGTGTTTGCCAATATTATACCAATAATAATATTGCTTATTGTCGCAAAAAATATCGCCTTTATCACCACACCCTGTCTGGAGAAACTAAAAAGCACGAGAGTATTTAGCAGCGCGAATGCCAAAAGTGCGTAAGCGATGGAACTTACAAAAAACACAAGGGCGGAATAGTCTATAAACGGCAGTTTTTGTATATCGACTTTATCTTTTACTATCATTACAATGATATAAATAACTATAATAGAGGCTACGGAAAAGATGAAAAAAAGGCGCGAACTTCTATTGTAGAATTTTTCCAAGTAGCGGTTGAAATCTTTATACCGGTCAAAGCGGTATTTGAAAACGGAGCTGTTTAGATTGTATAAAAACTCATATACTATAACTTCCACAAGCCCCATCAGTATCACCAAAATCAACAGCCCTATATCGGTTCCTATCTCGTATTTTACGTCGAACCAGAGAAAAAACCCGCGACTTACGGAGTTTGCGTTCCAGGCGATCACCTTGTCCGAAACTAAAAAAATAAAATACAAAAGCCCGTAGATAAAGAAGTTCACCAACGTGAAAAAGAGCATGGAAGCCCTTGGTAGAATCTCCCCTTCACTCTCCTGTATAGTTCTTAGATAGTGAAGTTTTCTAAAGGCGAATATCAAAAATACCGCATCAAGCAAAGCAATTCCCATAAACTGCGCTCTTGGAAACTCAATGCCAAATAGATAGTGGAATATAAAGACGAATACTATTCCCAAAAAGAAGAAGTAAAATATCTTTTCATACTCCTCAAATACATAATATACCGAACTTATCAAAAACAAGAAAGAGAGCAACACAAACGTGGATATGAAAAGATAGAGCAGATATTCGTCAAAAATGGAAAAGACAAGATTTAACATAATAAAAAGCACGGCTAACAAAATAGTGCTTACAAAGCCCAAGGCCAGTAGAATCTTCATAATTTTGGCACTTAGAATATACTCTTTCAACTTTAGATAGTAAAGCCCTTTTCTACCGATAATCTGCGCAAACCCTCCCGATACGATCAGGGCCAAAAAGGTGCCGATGGCTATAACCGTCGCATCGGTTATATCCAAAGAGATATTGGACCACAGGGCGTATCCAAAGACGATGGTAAAAAATATCTGCAAAAACATCGGCATGGCAAACGCTATACCTTTTATAAAATTTTTGACAACCCTCTTTTTGTATGGAGGCGGTTTCATCTCCGAAATAAGATGTTTTTGTGGATACGACACTATATCCTTGTAGTGCTCATACAGATATTTCGCCATATCGAACACATCTTTGAATCCATACTCCTTCTGCGCGTCCACATCCCGGATCCCGTATATCTCCAGCAGTGCCGCAACTTCCCAAAAATCAAGGGGCTTTCCTCTATCTTTCGTTATCTCAAGATAGAGCTCTTTTAAATCTTTAGGCAAGGGTGATTTCCTTTTCATACTCTTTTACGAGTCTTTTATAAACCTTTTGGTAGTTTTCCACCATATCCTCCGTCTTAAACCCGTGGACTATCACATCTCTGGCGCGCCTTCCCATATCCTCGCGCATCTTTGGATTTTCAAGCATATATTCTATATATTTGGCGAACTCTTTATAAGCCTTGGGCTTTACGATAAAGCCGTAGCCTTCAAGCACCTCCTTCGTTCCGCCCACATCGCTTGAGACCACCACCTTCTCGCAGGCCATTGCTTCTATGACGGTAAAGGGAAAGGCCTCAGAGATACTGGTTAGGGCCACCACATCCGCCTCATTATATGCCCTTACAGGGTTTTTTGTAGGGCCCAAATAGGAAAAATTACTCCCTACGCCCAGTTCATCCACAAGGTTCATACACCTGTTGTAATACTCTTTATCAACCAGTGGTCCATAAAGCTTGAAATGGACATCAGGGAAATTTTTGGAAACCTCTTTGCAGGTTCTTATATATGTCTCAATATCCTTTAGCGCATCAAACCTGGCTACCATAACCACGGTGGGCCTATCATCCCTCTCCACGGGGATTTTTTTAAATTTCAAAATATCTATGCCGTTGTATATCGTGTGGATTTTCTCCTCCTCCACACCCCATTTGATCTCCCACCGTTTATTATAGTTGCAAACGGGGGAGATGATATCGGCAAAATGGTAGTTGAGCTTGGAGACCATGGTGATGAGCCCCAGCAAAAACTCCTTGGTTCGATATGGGGTTTGCAGCCTGGAATTAAACAGATACTGCTCTCTTATGTAGATACCGTGTTCTGTCAGTAAAAACCGGCTCTTGTACTTCTTTTTAGCCACTATACACGCAAGGCCGCAAAAGGCGGCGGCGGAGGAGTGATAGATCTCGGCTTCCGGCAGCTCCGGCAACAAAGATATGAAAAATCTGTATAGATACCTAAGACCCTCTATCATATCGAACACGGAAGGCGGGTCCTCTTTGATATCTTTGTAGTGTTTGAGTATGAAATCCCGGTATATCAGCCATACCTCCTCGCTTCTGAATATCTCATAGTAGTCATACTCTTTGAAATAGAGATAAAAATCATATATCACATCACCAAGTTTGTCGTAATCTTCCTCTTTTTTGTATATATGGTTCAATATAGTCAGCAAAATCGGTTTGAACCTCTTTATATCCTTGTGCTCTTTCGTTCTAACCTTTGCCCTGTAGATATCTGAAAATTTGATATTTCTTATATACTCCACCGGCTCCTCGGTTCCCCACAACGGGAGATTTATCACCTCCACCACATTTGGAGGAATTGGATATTTCGTCTGCATATAAGGGTGCATCATTATAGGTATCAAAACAAAATCTATGTTTTTAAGTTCCCGTATCAGTATATCGGCCCAGGTGCTAACTCCCCCGGTAGTATAAGGGTATGTCCCCTCTCCCGTCCAGACAACTTTTATCCTACTCATATAACCTCTGTTTACCCTCCAAAATCTTCAAATAGACAAGATTTTTCAGATAGAGGTTTTTAAAAGTTCTAAGCTCTATCTTTTTTCTTATAAGCCTTTTTATAGCCATAGCCAGATCCTCATATCTGCCTATTCCGGATATATATCTCTTTTTTGTCAGCTCAAACCGTTCATTTGCCAGGTTTAGCTGCTCTTTTACGATCTCTATCTTTTGATCAAGTTTTTCCAGTTCGTTATAACTTTTATGAATCTCTTTTGAAACTTCAAAAAACTCTTTTTTAAGCTCTTCTTTGCTTTTTAAAGTTATCAGTTTAGCCCTTTGCTTCTCATCGAAATATCGCTGGTTGTAAAGGGGGATTTTGATATTCAAACCAAGCAGATAGTTAAGCCCAGTGGTGCTTTTATGGGGTTTGTATGAGTAATCCTTCCTGTATTCGTGATAGATCTCTCCATGTATGTCGACCTGGGGCATATAGTAGTATCTGCTTGCATTCAACCTCTCTTTTGAGAGCAGATAATCCACCTTTTTCATCAAAATGGATCTATTGTTTCTATACGCCTCTAAAATGTATGCCTTCAGGTTTTTCTTTTTCTCCTCCACGCCAAACTCTTTTAGTTTCAATGGTTTTTTGACATCGAGCCCTACCAGATTGCGTAAAATAAAGTCACTGTAAAGATAACTGTAGATTCTCTCTATCAGATCCATTTTCAGCTGAAGGTAGTCATCTTTTGCGTTTAAAAAGTCCACCTTCGAGGCTACGCCGCTTTTATATCTCTCTTTGGCAAGCTCCATAACCGTTTTTTGTTCAAAAAACATATGTTCGTAACTCTCTTTTTTATACTGGTTCAAATATGTCTGCAGATATATCTCCACTCCCAGCAAATATAGCTTATCCCGACTCTGTAGATATCTTAAATGGCTTAATTTCTCTTTTAACTCGATTATATCTTTAACAAACCGATACCCGCTGTCATAAATCCTTTTATCAAAACCCAGACCGTATTTTGCCGAGAGCTCTTTGTTCTCATTGAGATCATAGTCTATAAATTTTGAGTACGTAAGCGAGGCCTGGGCGAAAAGATCGAGATTGTACCGGGAGTTTTCCAAAAGGGCGTTCAGTTTTTCGATCCTATATCTATATATATCTATTTTGGAGTCCACACTCTCATTCATCAGCCTGTGGATAAATTCATAAAACGAAAACTCATAAAAACTCTCCACCTCTTTTCTTGTCAGATTATCAAGCTCCTTATTGGCAAAAAGAGTGTCACTAAGATTTACTTCATCACTCTGAGTCACGATTTTACGCGCTTTTTGAGGCTTTTTTTCAACCTCTTGATCGCCGGCACACTCTTTTAAAAAGATATCCGGTTTTATTCTTTTTAACTTTTTATATCTTTTTAAAGCCTCGTTCTTATCTTTAAATGGCCCTATGATAAACCTGTAATACTTTTTATGTTTTACAATTTTTGAAGGTCTATATTTTTTTAAAAACTTCCTATCTTCATCTCCATGGATTTTAAGCTGCGAGGAGTAATAAATACACCAGTCGGCATATGAGATTGTGGCGATAAATACCAGTATTAATAGTTTACTCATAATTTTCCCGCATAAGTTTTTTAAATTATATTTAAATATTACTTATAAATCCAGAAAGATTATCGGAAAAAAGAGAGAAATTTAAAATTTAGGGCAATTCTTTAACATTTTTTTAACAATTTAAGTTTGATTTAATAAAAGCGGGCTAAAAGAGTATGTGGTGCGGACGAGAGGACTCGAACCTCCACGGGATAACTCCCACAAGGCCCTCAACCTTGCGCGTCTACCAGTTCCGCCACGTCCGCATAAAAGTTGTGTGATTTTATCAAAAGATGGGTTCGATGTCAAAGGCCCAAGCCTTTGACTCGAAATTATCCTAAAAACGGGTTTGCGTAAAGTGCGATAAGTGCGATAACAAGCGTATATATAACCTGCGCTTCTATCATCGCCAAAGCGATAAACATCGTAGTCATAAGTTTTCCGCCAAGACCTGGATTTCTTGCAGTTCCAGCTATCGTAGCAGCAGCAGTGTGTCCCATACCTATACCACCACCTGCAGCGGCTATACCAAGACCAACGCCCGCAGCCAAAACGCTGTAAGCCTGAATCATACTCTCACCCTCGCCGGCAAAAGCGAAACCTACGAATGCAACCAAAAGCAATACTAACTTTTTCATAAAATCCTCCTGAATATTTTTGCAAAGTCCGTTCGGATTGCGTGTCCCTACTTATCACTTTGCAACTGTGATTTTATCCTTTTTTTATTTAAACTATTATGAAAATCTATTCTTTGCATAATCTCCTCCAGGTATCCGGACAGCTCCTCCCAGGGATTTGAACCGCTCCGCTCCGTAATATAGACAAAATCCATCAAAGAGGCCTTATCAAGCTCCAGACGCTCTATACCATAGGCAAGATAGGCCGATTTTGAGTGTGTGGGGGTGACAAAAGACTGTGCGCTGTTCTCATGGCAGACGACGATATCTCCAAAAAGCTCCTCACTGCACCTGGTTCCGGGATTCATAACCACCCTTTGGAAAAATCTCCTTACCTCTTTCGCCACCTCTTTGTAAAAGAGCCTCTCGTCACACTTCACCTCGTCCACGAAGATACCTTCTATGCCATACTTCTTATAAACTCTTTTCCAGGCGTAAATGTTCGATTTTATATCCTCCAAATCTCTTTTTCCAAACCCGGTATAAAGATAGCCTATACACTCCACGCCGCCTCTATGCAAATCTAAAATCATTTTTGAAAAGTTGAACTGCTCCTTTTCAAAAATACCGTTGTTGGGATTGATTATGGCTATAACTTCACATGCCGGGTATCTGGATTTTAGTTTGATAAGTTGTTCTATTTTGGAATCGTTCAATGATGGATAGTGGTAGAAGGGGATTAAAACCCCCTCGGCTTTAAAATCGGACATTCCTCTTTGGGGCTTAACCGCTCTTTTTTACCACCTGTCGCAGGGCCAGCTCGATTTTGTGGCCCTTTTGGGACAGAACCTCAACCTCTACCTCATCACCAACGTTTACCACATCCTCGACTCTGTCAACCCGTCCGCTGGAGAGTTTGGAGATATGTAGCAGTCCGTCCACACCGCCTGGAAGCTCAACGAAAGCGCCAAAATTTGTAATTCTTTTTACCTTGCCCCTCAGTATCTCGCCCTCTTTGAACTTCACGGGCTCTTTTGCCGGTTTGGAGGTTATGTTTTCGATAAACTCACAGGCCGCCACCACTTTTGGTTTGTTTTTACCCGTCACCTTGACACGGCCTTTTTCCCTGTCTATATCGATGCTTACCTCGAATTTCTCTATTATCTCTTTGATGGTTTTGCCGGCCTGGCCTATTATCTCCGCTATTTTGCTCGGATTTA
>JAMOUF010000184.1 GCA_027068245.1 Campylobacterales bacterium
TACTTGGCTCATCATTTATAGGCCTGTTTAGTTTCTTATATGCCATTTTGCTTTCAAATATCGCTTACTACGACTCATCCTTTCAAGTGCTTTTTACGATCAATATGTCTATAGTCTTCGCCGCGCTCTTTGGAAAGGCCATACACAACCAGATAACAAGGTTTTTATTGGAAAACGAAAGGATAAAAAACCACTTTTTTGACCTATCCACCACAGACTTTCTGACGGAACTTTACAACAGAAGGTATTTCAAAAACGAGTGTGAAAAGCTGCTGGAGATGGCACAAAGAAAGGGGAGCCCCGTAGGGCTTATAATGCTTGATATCGACAACTTCAAACAGATAAACGACAGATACGGCCACACAAAGGGGGACGAGGTGCTAAAGGAGCTTGCTAAAACCCTGAAGGAGTCACTCAGAAAATATGACCTGATTTCACGCTATGGAGGCGAGGAGTTCGCGGTCTTTATCTTCGACGAGGAGTTTGAGAAGATAAAAAAAGTGGCCGAAAACATAAGAAAAAAGATAGAGAGCATCGACATCAGTCCAAAATTCACCATCAGCCTGGGCGTAGCCTACAGCAAAAAGAGCTACGACTACGCCAAACTGGTGGAAAATGCGGACAGGGCCCTTTACAGGGCCAAAAATATGGGTAAAAACAGAGTGGAGATAAATGAGGTCGATTGACTTTAGCCTATACTCCTCCATAAAAATAGGCCCCAAAGTCCGGGTTTTCAGGATAGAGAGTATCGACGAGGAGTTTGAGAGGTTCAAAATAGTCGGCGGCGCCAACAATATCCTGGTCTCCCCCAACCCACCCCCTATGGCGGTTCTTGGAAAGAGTTTCGACTATATACGGATTGAGGGGGATGAGCTGATTATAGGTGGTGCTACGCCCACCGGAAAAGTGGTCTCCTTTTGTAAAAAACACAACATATCCGGACTGGAGTTTTTAAGCCGCCTTCCAGGCACCATCGGGGGTGCTGTAAAGATGAACGCCGGGGTCAAAGAGTATGAGATAGGCTCAATGCTAAAATGGATAAGGACATATGAAGGAGTCGTTCCAAAAGAGCGGTTGAATATAACCTACAGAAACAGCGGTATTGAAAACATCGTATATGAAGCGGGATTTAAGCTTCTATCCGGATACAGCGAGGATTTGAGGCGGAGGCTGTTGAGTCTTAGGACAAACCAGCCCAAAGAGCCCAGTGCCGGTAGCTGTTTCAAAAATCCAAAGAGTGATTATGCGGGAAGACTTCTGGAGGCGGTTGGACTTAAAGGGCATAGAATCGGAGATATGGCGTTTAGCCCAATACATGCGAACTTTTTGGTAAATCTTGGAAAAGGGGACTTCTTCGACGCTCTAAAGCTTATTGAACTTGCAAAAAAAAGGGTTTTCGAGGAGTTTGGAACGGTGCTTGAAGAGGAGATTATCATTATATAGGGGTTTCCCCTCCCCCTATATAGCAGTCGGGGCCAGGCCCCGTAGATTAAGCGTTGGCCGCTTTTTTAGCAGCTTCCAAAGCTTCGTCGTAGTTAGGCTCTTCAGTGATTTCTGGAACCAGCTGCTTGTATACCACGTTTCCGTCTTTGTCGATAACGAAAATCGCTCTTGCCAAAATACCTTTTAAAGGTCCTTCAGCTATTACAACGCCATATTTTTCACCAAAATCCCTGTTTCTGTAGTCGCTTGCCACAGTAAGGTTCTCAACGCCTTCTGTAGAACAGAATCTCTTGCTCGCGAAAGGAAGGTCCATAGATACCACAGTCACATCCACACCCTCGATGTTCGCCGCTTCTTCGTTGAACTTTCTCGTCTCAGTGGCACATACAGGAGTATCAAGTGAAGGAACGACTACTATCATCTGAACGTTTCCCTGTGCTCCACCTACTTTTTTCTCGGCCAAATCTGTAGTCACAACAGTGGCTTCCGGAGCTTTGGCTCCAACGTTTACTTCATTTCCCTCTAAATTTACCGGATTTCCTTTTAGTGTAACAGTTGCCATTGCAACCTCCTTTTTCATATGTTTTTAAGCGCCAAAAAGCGCTTGATGATAAAATTATAACTAATTGGGATAAAATTACTCCTATTTGTAGCCGTTAGAGATATTTATAAGTTTTTTTTAAGTAAAACAGCTTTTTGGCAGCACCTTGAGCTCTTTGGGGTCGATAAAATCGCCGGCTTTGTAAGCCTCTATGGCGGCCCTTCCTATCATGGCCGCGTTGTCGGAGCAAAACTCCATCTTCGCAAACTCCAGACCCAAACCCTTTTCGCCGCAGAGCTTTTCAAATTTATCTCTTAGATAGAGATTGGCACTGGCGCCGCCTACTATGGCGAAATCTCTTGGCTCCAGCTTTTCGCATACGCTTTTGCTCTTTTGCAACAGATGCGTCACCGCCGCCTTTTGGAACGAGGCCGCAATATCCGCCATATCCTTTTGGCTAAGGTTTTTTAGCTCCCCGATAGCCAGCCGCACGGCGTTTTTGAGTCCGGAAAAGCTGAAAGCAAGTTTTTTGGAGTTTTTCAAAGGCACCGGAAAATCGAACCTGTTCTCATCCCCTTCCCTGGCAAGTCTCTCTATAACAGGGCCGCCCGGATACCCAAGTCCCATCATCTTGGCGACCTTGTCGAAACTCTCTCCGAAACTGTCATCAAGAGTAGTAGCCAAAACCTCCATATCCTTATACCCCTTCACATCCAAAATCATCGTATGTCCGCCACTTACCAAAAGCACCCTCTTTGGCAACCGCTCCTTTTGTTCTATGAACAAAGAGTAGATATGGCCCACCAGGTGATTTACGCCAATGAGCGGAACGCCCAGCCCCATACTCAAAGCCTTCGCCATCATAACCCCCTCCATAAGCGTAACGGACAGCCCCGGCTCGTTCGTAACGGCCACCGCTTTTATATGCGGCAAAAACTCCCTTGCCTCCTCCAAAATTTTAGGCAAAGCCTCGGCGTGGAGACGGCTGGCAAGTTCCGGTACGACACCGCCATACCTGCTGTGCTCCAGCTCCTGGGAAATCTTTTTGTGAAAGTGAAGTTTAAAATCACCGATTCCCGTAATGGCGATGGAGCTGTCGTCGCAGCTGCTTTCGATACTCAAAATCATAAAAACTCCGCTATAATTTTTTACCGATTATATCAAGGAAGCTTTATGAAGACAACTCCCTCTGTGGTTATCCGGATAGCTTTATGGCTGATTTTGCTCTTTGGAGGGGCGGCGTTGGCTATATATCTGGATTTGAGATATTTTAAGGAGCTGCTCTTTTCACCCCTGTTTCACATTATCACTTTTTTTATGGGTATCGGCATTTTAAAACTTGCCTTCAACGCGGCCGCAAAAGGTGGTAGGGAGCTTGCCAAAAAGACTCCCCCTTATCCAAAAAACCTCGAATGTTTAAAGCGGCTTTTCCTCTGAGTCCTCGATATCCGCCTCAATCGCATCCTCATCGGTTTTACCGATTTTTTTCACATCACCCCCATCCCCTTTCAAAACCCCAAGTAGTCTTTGCTCCTGCTGAGGGGTCAGCTTGCCCTCGGCGATGGTATCTATGATTTTGTTGGCTATGGCCACCTTGGCCTCTCTCTCTTTGGCCCTGAAATATTTATCCAGATTATCCCTGTAGGCTATAAGTTTGTCCTGTCTTTTTTTATACATATACAAAATCACCAAAGCGGCCGCCAGAATCAGCAAAAAGCCTATTAACGAGAAGAGCAGAAATTCCTTTTTCAACTCCAGCTCCTTCTGGGCTATGAGTTTTTGGTTCTCAAGCTCCACAGCCTCTTTTTTGGATTTTAGCTCCAGCTCCTTGAGCTTGTATTTTTGCTCCAGCCGGCTTAGGGCCAGGGCCTGCTGGGCTTTGATTTTAGCAAGCTCTATCTCCTTTTCTTTTTGTGTTTTGGCCTGTTGCAAAGCGAGCTTTTCAACCCTCTCTTGCATCTTCGTCAATAAAATCTCCTTTTGACGGTTGGCCTCCTCTTTGGCTTTTAAAAGTTTTGAGTCTATCATCGCTCTTTTTTGCTCCAGCTCGTCCATCTTTTTATCTTTAAGCGCACTATCCAGACCGCATCCGGATAGCAAAAACACCAGAAAAAGATTAAATACCCTTAACATACTCTCTCACCTCTTTGTCAATCTCGAAAACATCCTCCAGCCTCTTAATATCTTGTTTTTTAAAACGCTCAAAAGCCTGGATTATCTTTTTGGGTATGTCGAAAAACCCGATACGCCCCTCTTTGAACTCCTCTATGGCAACCTCGTTGGCCGCATTTACCACAACCCCCATATCCGGATGGGCCAAAAGCTCCTCCTTGATTTTCCAGATGGGGTATCTCTTTTGGTCTATCGGTGAAAACCTGAGTGAGATATCGGTAAAATCCACTGGCTCTACAATCTCTTTTTCCACCCTCTTCAACAGCGCCCAGGCGATGGGAAGCCTCATATCGGCGCGGCTGGCGTGAAGCGTAGTGGAGCCGTCGGCAAACTGGATGAGGGCGTGGACTATAGAGTTTCTCTCTATCAAAGCATCCAGGTTTTTACACCCAAAGAGCCAGTAGGCCTCCAGCAGCTCGAAAAGTTTGTTTACCATCGTGGCACTGTCTATGGTGATTTTATATCCCATCGACCAGTTTGGATGGTTCAACGCCTCTTTGAAGGTGGCTCTTTTTATCCTCTCCACCTCCCAGTCCCTAAAGGCCCCGCCACTTGCCGTTATAACCATCTTGGAGACCTTTTTGCCGTTTAAAAGATACCAAAGCCCAAAATGCTCGCTGTCGATTGGGGTAATTTTGGTGCGGTCTATAAATTTTCCGGCCACCACCAAAGACTCCTTGTTCGCCAGGGCCACCTCCTTTCCAAGCTCGATGGAGGTCAAAGTCGGCCTTAGCCCCAAAAAACCCACCAGCGCGTTTACCACAATAGAGCTTTTGGCCATCTTTATAGCCTCTATTATCCCCTCTTCACCCCACAAAACCACGGGAGCGTCGATAAGTTCGGCATCCTCTTTTTTAGCCACCGTCACGATTTTGGGCCCAAATCGCTCTATCTGTTTTTTAAGCAGCTCGATATTGCTTCCGGCCACCAAAACCTCGACATCCAAACCGAACTCCTCTGCGATGCTGAGGGTATTTGTGCCTATACTGCCGGTTGAGCCCAAAACTATCATAAAAGCCCTCTAAGAAGTATCACCATGGAAGGGGCGGCGAACAGATAGCCATCGACTCTGTCCAAAACGCCGCCATGTCCGGGAAGTATGTTGCCGCTGTCTTTGACCCCGGCCCTTCTTTTCAGATAGCTCTCGAACAGGTCCCCAAAAACGGAGGCAACGGATACCAGCAGCGATATAACCACGCTAAAGGCCGTATCCACCAAAACAAGCCCATAGTAGCTTCCGGCAACGGTGGCTATAAGCACTCCGCCTATAACCCCCTCCCATGTCTTGTTGGGTGAGGTATCGCAAAATTTCCTCCGTCCAAAGGCCTTTCCCACAAAGTACGCCCCGATATCGGTAAGCGCCACTATGATAACCAGCCATATGAGCGCATCCATCCCAAAGTCTTTATACAAAGAGAGCAAAAACAGAAAACTGGCCGCCGGATACAAAAAAGGAAGAAAGTTCTTTGTGTCGTAATCCTTGTGATAGGCCAAAAAAGAGGCGAATATTATCGCCACCACGAAAAAGAGGTCGTCCGGATTGGGATAGAAGGCTGCCACCACCCATAAAATCAGAGCCCAGAAGTAGAGGTTGTTGTGCTCCTTCATCCCGTAAAGGTTCAAAGCCTCGTAAAAGGCGAAGAGGTATATCACACCAAAAAAGGCCCATGTGAGCCAGAAACTGTCAACCCACGCTATCAACGCCACAACTGCTATCAAAACGGCGCCCGTTATAAATCTTTTTGCCATAGATATCCTTTAGTTTTTTTCAACGCTCAGCGTTTTGTAGTTTGTATACTCCACATTGGCGCCCTCTTTTGGTTTGACATACCGCCTTTGTGTATAGTCCACCAGATACCTTCCGCCGCTCTCTACGCTAAAGTCCACCACGAATTTGGCCGCATGCTCCAACACCTCCCTTGGGACGCTTTGGCGGTTCGTGGAGATTATCACGTGAGCCGAGGGGATATCCTTTAGATGGAGCCATATATCGCTGGCTTTGGCCTTTTTCAGCAGCTCTATGTTTCCCCGTCTGTTTTTGCCAACATATATATTATATCCCTCCACCAGGTATTTCTCGTAATTTTTATCCTTTTTACCCTGTTTGGAGATGGTTTTTGGAAAGAGCATCTCGATATCTTCCGCCCTTTTGGCATCTCTTATGATTTGTGCCTTTTTATTCAAAAAGGCCAGTTTCTCCTCCAGATTTTCACGCTGGATATGGATGTTTTTGGCTTTTTGTCTAAGTTTTTTTGCTCTTTCAAAAAGCAGCGTGGCGCCGTGGGCGGGCGTTTTGGCCTCCTTTGGCATCTCTATCTCCACCCTTTTACCCTCAAAATCTTTTAAAACCACCCTCTTTTGATAGGGCAAAATGGAGTTGAGGTTGGCTAAAACAAGGTTGGCCTTCAGCTCCTCCTCATCAGCTCTTCTTTGCAGCTCACTCTCCTTTGGAAGGGATGAGAGAAGTTCCTGGACCTTCTTTTTCTGTCTGTTGATAGCGAGTATCTTGGAGCTTTTCAGCACGCTTAGCCGCTTTTGCAGCTCTTTTTGGTAGATATCTTTCAAGTATGCGTCAAAATCATCTATCTCAAACTCTCCCCTGTCAAGCTCTTTTGGCTTTGGAGCCTCGAAAAAAGGTCTGCCAGGCTTCAAATCCCGGTGGAAGTCGTGATGCAGAGCCTCCAAAACGGTGCCCTTTTCATCGAGTATCACCGCGTTGGCTTTTCTGCCGGTAAACTCCAGCAGCAAAACGGAGCGCTGCTTTTTATACGAGCCCTCCTGCTCGCACTCAATCTTGACTATCTTGTCCTCATCTGCCAATGATATATCCACGCGGCTTTTGGAGCATCGTTTCAAAAGCACTTTGTCAAAAGGGGCGTTGTAGTGTTTGGTCTTTATAAAATCATCTCTTTTGTATATGAGGTTTTTACTTCTGTTTAAATCGAAAAAAACCCTGTCTTTGTCGAACTCCATATATATCACATTGTCATCGACCCGCTCTATCTTTTTTAAAAAACGGTTCTTTTCAAGCCCTTTGACAATCTCGCGCAGCTCTTTATACCTCATATTCAATTCCTTTTTGTTAAAATATCAAAAATTATTTTAAAGGCTGATTATGGGACTTACGATTACCGAAAAAATATTTAGCGACCATGTGGGAAAAGAGGTAAGGGCCGGCGAGATAGTGGACTGCGAGCTGGATATGATTATAGGAAACGATATCACCACTCCCATCTCCATCAAGGCGTTTAGGGAAAGTGGAGCCAAAAGACTCGCCAAACCGGATAGTTTCGCCATCGTTTTGGACCACTTTATCCCGGCAAAGGATATAGCAAGCGCGAATCAGGCAAAAATCAGCCGGGAGTTCGCGTACGAACACGACCTCAAACACTTTTTCGACGAAAAGGATATGGGTATAGAGCACGCTTTACTGCCCGAAAAGGGGCTTGTGGTTCCAGGTGACGTGATAATAGGGGCAGACAGCCATACCTGTACCCACGGAGCACTCGGAGCCTTCTCCACCGGAATGGGAAGCACCGATATAGCATACGGGATGATTACGGGCAAAAACTGGTTCAAAGTCCCCCCATCCATCAAAGTAATATTCAAAGGCAAACCAAAAGAGCATGTATACGGAAAGGATTTGATACTGGAGCTTATAAGACGCATAGGCGTGGACGGGGCGCTTTATAAGGCGTTGGAGTTTACAGGCGATACGATAGAAAACCTCGATATGGACGGCAGGTTCAGCCTTTGCAATATGGCGATAGAGGCCGGGGCAAAAAGCGGAATCATAGCGGTGGACGAGATAACTCGGGAGTTTTTGAAAGAGAAAAACCTTGCCAGAGAGCCAAGGATTTTTTACAGCGACGAGGATGCGGAGTATGAAAAGGTTATCGAGATAGATGTGGATAGCTTGGAACCCGTAATCGCCTTTCCCCACCTTCCAAGCAACGGACGGCCCATAAGCGAGGCCGCAAAGATGGATTTGAAGGTG
>JAMOUF010000185.1 GCA_027068245.1 Campylobacterales bacterium
TATAGACTATAATTGTATATGGGTCTTTTCTGTATCTTAAATATCCGGCAATCTTTTTACCATCATGAAAAATCACCGTGCCAAACACATCTTTTTTGCCGTTTGAGGCAAGAACGCCCCTTTTTAAGTCCAGATATACCCCGCTACCTACGACTTTGCCCTTTTTCGTATCTATTATCCTAACCAAATCCACCCAGACAAAACCCTTTTTCCCCTCCCCTTTTAAATAGGCGAAATTTTCTATAACCGGCAGTTTGGTTAAAATCCTGTCGTCGAAATAGTAGTAGATGGAGTTTTTAGGCTCAACCTTCAACTCTCCACTTTTTACTTTCTTCAACACTTCATTCAAAGGCATCTTCTTTATCACATACGGCAGCACGGCCCAGGGATATATCCTGTCATACTGCTCTATAAAATACCTGTCAAAATTTGCCACGAATCTTAAATCATTTGAAAAAAGTGTCTTTGCCACTATATAGTTGTCGGCGTGATGTTTACCGTTGTCGATAATGGTCTTTTTGTTGGTATAGTACCAAAGGGGCCAGCCGTAATCCCACCATGTAAGCACATATCCCCTGTCCGGACCGTTTAGCGTGCTCTTTATCGCTTTTAGCTCCCCTTTTTTGAAAAAGGGTGAGAGCATCAGGTTGTATCCGTGCATATAGTATAGATAGTAGCCGAGCATTACCAAAGAGAGGCCAAAAAAGAGAGCCCGTGATAGTATCCGGTTTTTGATATATGAGGTCAAAAGATATAACAGATATACATTTCCCATCACCAGAACCGGTGATAAAAATGTGGTGAACCTGACTCCGGTTTTCAGTGAACTAAGACCCAAAAGATATGGCAGCAGCAAAAAGATGAACTTTCTATCTCTTAGTATCAGCCCTGTCAGCCCAATGGTACCCAGGATAAAGAGTATGATATTTCCACTGCTGTATCTTACCATCTTCATAAAGTCTATAGAGCCAGATTCCGCTATGGTTTTTAGCGTAGCCTCGAACTCCAGCTTTTTGGCGGATTTGTCTATCAACACATACTCCTGCTTTTTTTGCAGATAGTCTACCGCCCGGTTCAGATACCCCTTTTGAACTCCAAAAAAGGCCGCCGTAACCAAAACCAGAGCAAAGGCTGCCAAAAAGTATCTGTAATTTATATCTATTTTTTGTCTGGTTACAGCCACTGCCACTCCATAAAGTGGCACCATAACCAAAATCTTGTAAAGCACTCCAACGGGCGAGGCGGCCGCCAAAAAAATAAGAGCGTAGATATAGAGCTCCACCCTTTTTCTCTCAAAAAGCAATACATAGATGGCAAAAAATGTAACCAGGGCGTAGACAAGCGGCTTTGCGGAGTGGTATACCTGCAAAAAAAGCAGTATGAAAAGAGCCGCAAAAACCGAGGGTATAAAGCCTTTTTTGATTGTAGCCATAAAAAGATAGATAATGGTGAAAAATATTGGATAGACCAGCATATCGGTATCGCAATACCCAAGGTGGGTCCTGAAGTAGTAGTTCATAGCAATGGCCGAGATTAGGGCTGCGAAAAAGCCCACCGTCTCAAGCCCTACCAGGGCGAACATCAGCATGATTGGCACCACTATCAAAGATGCGAAAACAGCCGGGATAAAAAATATAACGGTATCTAGATTTAGATGAAGGTATTTGGATATCCAGTAAAGCAGATACCCCAGGAATGTATCGCTGTTAAGAGCCAGATGGTGGCCGCTTAGCAGCTTTTTCGCGTACGAGCCGTAAAGCCCCGCATCGGCGGTCCATATGGAGATAACCCTGCCTTCAAAGATGAAATCCGGATTTTGCAGTGCCAGATAGTATAGCTCCAATCTGAAAAAGAGCGCCAGTATATATGCAGCCAGAATGTAGAAAATGACTCTTTTATTCATCTCTTAACCTACTTTATAATATAATTTTTTTAAGGAGCCCGTTATGTATGTTACTTCAAGGTTTATTTTAGCAAAGGAAACTAAAAATAGATTAAAATCCAGGCCCCACCGTTTCGGCTTTGGCCTCTTTGGAGAGACCACCTTCTACAGAAGCTACAGCCGGATAAAGGAAAATGGTGAGAACGAGAACTGGGCCGACGTGGTTATCCGGGTAACCGAGGGGATATTTTCCATAAAAAAAGATTATATGACAAAACATAATCTTCCCTGGGATGAGAATCTGGCCCAACGGTATGCGAAAGATTTCGCCACATCCTTTTTCGATATGAAGTGGATGCCGCCTGGACGGGGACTTTGGATGATGGGGACGGAGTATGTCTACAAAAGGGGAAGCGCGGCTTTATACAACTGCGCCGCGGTAGATACATCGGATTTGGCAAACTCCGCCAACTGGGCTATGGATATGCTGATGCTGGGTGCTGGCGTGGGATTTAACACCGCCTGGGACGGCAAAGCCTCCTATCCGGATAAATCCCACCCAAAAACCTATGTGATAGAAGATTCCAAAGAGGGGTGGATAACCTCCGTAAAGCTGCTTATCGAAAGCTATACGAAAGGTGGCCCATACTACCGTTTCGACTACTCCAAAATCAGACCTGCCGGAACGCCTCTTAAAACCTTCGGCGGCGTCGCAGCGGGGCCCAAGCCTTTGAAAAAGCTTCACAAGGCGATAGAGAAGACATTCGAGAGATATTTGAAAAAAGAGATTGACAAAACCCGCGCGGTGGTGGATATATTCAACTACATTGGTGTATGCGTTGTAAGCGGCAACATAAGGCGCTCGGCCGAAATAGCCATTGGCGAGCCCACTGACAAAACCTTTTTAAATCTGAAAAACTACAAGCTCTATCCGGATAGAGCAAAAATTGGATGGATTTCCAACAACTCGGTAATGCTTAAGAGTCTGGATGATTTCAAATATATAGACAGCCTTGTGGATAACATCTACAAAAACGGGGAACCGGGGATTTTGTATCTGAAAAACATCCAACGATACGGCAGGTTTTGCGAGGAGATAGAGGATGGGGCCTGGCTTAGCAACCCATGCGGTGAAATTGCCCTTGAGAGCTATGAGCTTTGCAATCTATCGGAGATTTTCATTTCAAAATGCCAAAGCCTTGAGGAGTTTTTGAAGATGTGCGACTTCGCCACATTTTACGCCTCCACGGTAAACCTGCTCCCAACCCACAGGCCTGAGACGAACCGGGTTATAGCAAGAAACAGAAGAGTGGGGGTGAGTATATCGGGCATAGCGGACTTCATAGAGAAAAACTCCATAGACACGCTTATAAACTGGATGCGTCAGGGATATAACAAGGTAAGGGAGAAAAACCGGGAGTTGGCAAAAGAGTGCGGCATACCAGAATCTATAAAAGTCACCGCCGTAAAGCCATCTGGAACCATCAGCATACTTGCCGGAACCAGCCCCGGAATGCACTACCCCATCTACCGCTACGCAGTCAGAAGAATCCGCATCTCCAAAAAGAGCCCTCTGGCACAAAGACTAAAAAGCCTGCCGCACCAGGAGGATATCTTCGATAAAGAGACGCTGGTTTTCGAGTTTCCCATAAAATACGACAACCCAAAATCGATAGAGGATATATCTATTTTCGAGCAGATGACGCTGCTGCTGACACTTCAAAGAGAGTGGTCGGACAATATGGTATCCAACACCATCGAGTTTGATAAAAAAAAGATAACGCCCAAAGATTTGGCGAAAATCATCAAATATTTTCTGCCTCAGCTAAAATCCACGACGCTTCTGCCTAAAAACGAGCAGATTTTTCCACAGATGCCATTTGAAAAGATTGATAAAGACGAGTATGAAAGCAGAGTGAAAGAGACGGAAAAAATTTCACTCGAAAAAATTTTCGGCCATCACGGCCAAAACGAGATATTTTGCGGCAGCCGCAGCTGCCAGCTCTAATCAGTCGCCGCCTATGCTCTCGTCATAATCGAGCGGGGTTGCGGTCTCATCCGGAACATAGTCCTTGCCAAACTCTTTTTTAGCCAATTCCAAAGCCTCTATAAGATCGTCGATGTTCTCATAAGGTATATGGACTTTCCACTCCGGCTTCAAAGGATTTCCGCTTAATGATACGCCTATGCTTACCACAGGTTCGCTTCCTGGGCCATAAGGCTCCGTGATGTGGGCTACGCTGACTACGCCGTCTTTCGTTCCGTAAAGATGAAAAAGTTTTATCTCACTGTGGGTTTTTGCCATGGTTCTCTCCTTGCTTTTTTATAAGTATATCAAAGCGGGTAAAATTTTTTGCTACTTTTGTTGCTTTTTCAAAAGCCTCATCAGCATGGCGTTAAGTTTCAACCACATTTTATGCTCCAACAGCGGAAATCCGGCATATGTTTTGCCACCCTCCACCGATTTCGTCACGCCTCCTCTTGCGGCTATCACGGCGAAATCTCCGATACTTAGATGTCCCGCCGTAGCGCTTTGGCCGCCCATTACAACGTTTCGTCCCATTTTGGTGGAGCCCGATATTCCCACCTGGGCCGCCATCAAAACGTTCTCCCCTATCTCGCAGTTGTGGCCTATTTGAATCAGGTTATCCAGTTTTGTCCCTCTCTTTATCACGGTAGAGCCAAAAACCGCTCTGTCTATGGTGCAATTGGCCCCAATCTCCACATCATCTTCCACTATGACGTTGCCGTTTTGATATATCTTGATATGTCTGCCCTCTTTCGTATGCGCAAAACCGTAACCGTCACTTCCAATCACCGTTCCGGCGTGTATGATGCATCCGGAACCTATGCGACAATCTCTGTAAATCACCACATTTGGGTATATCAGCGTATCACTGCCGATAACCACGTTTTCTCCCACGACCACACCTGGCATCAAAACGCAGTTTTTGCCAATTACGCTCCCTTTTCCTATACTCACCCCCTGCGCTATCACACTGCCTTCGCCAATTTTTGGCTCTGCGCCCTCGCCGGTAATGGGAGGTTTGGAAAAGAGTTTGGATATATTAGCCAGGCTCAAATAGGGCTCCTCGCTTAAAAGGGCGCTTGACTCTTTTGGAAGGTGTGGTAAAAACTCCTCTTTGAGTATCACGGCACCAGCCTGGGTATTTTTCAAAAGGTTAAGATACTTTCTGTTTTCCAAAAAGCTGAGCTGGTTTTTCTTCGCATGGCCCAAGGCCTCGAGGGAGTCAATCTCCCTGTCCGGCCCTATGAGTTTGAGCCCCTCTTTTTGGGCTATTTCGCTAAGCCTCATCTCTCTATCGCCACAACGCCGCTTCTGACTATCTCTTTTGGATTGAACCTCTTCAACGCCTCGACGAAATTTCTTATCCGGCTTGGCTCGTCCGCAGCCATGATAATAGCCGTATCTTTACCGATATTTACGATATTTCCGTTGTAGGCTCTGCATAGAGCCTCCACGTCGGCCAGCCGCTCCTCCAAAGGAATCTTTGCCATAACCATCTCTTTTTCCACCAGTTCGCTGTGCTCTATAACCTTGTAGACGGGTATGAGTTTATGCAGCTGCTTGATAATCTGCTCTATAACCCTGGGGCTCCCTTTGGTAACGATAGTCAGCCTGGAGTAACGGCTCCCAGGAATCGGTGCTACGGTCAGGGTCTCTATATTGTATCCCCTGGCGGCAAAAAGACCCGTAATCCTCGTCAGCACCCCGTGTTCGTTCAATACTATAACCGATATAACTCTTCTTTCATTCATAATCAGTCCTTATACTCTAAAAGCATATTATACAAAGAGCCGCCAGCAGGAACCATAGGCAAAACGTTTTCATATCTGTCGACTATAACGTCGATTAGGGCCACAACCCCTTTACTGATGGCGTCATCAAGGGCCTTGTCGAACTCCTCCTTCGTCTTTACCCTGTATCCTACGCCGCCAAAGGCCTCGGCTACTTTTACGAAATCGGGCTGCATTGAAAGGTCGGTCTCCGCGTAACGCTTGTCATAAAAAAATGTCTGCCACTGCCTTACCATACCCAGATAGTGGTTGTTCAAAATTATGTTTATTACGGGCAGCCTGTATTCGACGGCGGTGATAAGCTCCTGGATATTCATCAAAATGGAGCCGTCACCACTTATATTTACGGCGACCTCATCCCTTACGCCCCGTTTGGCACCCATCGCAGCCGGAAAGCCAAACCCCATGGTTCCAAGTCCTCCGCTGGTTATCAGCTCCCTTGGTCTGGTAAAAGGGTAGAACTGGGCCGTCCACATCTGATGCTGTCCCACGTCCGTAGCGATTCTGGCCTTTCCCTTCAGCTTCTCGCCAACCCTTTGTATGACCCACTGGGGTTTTAGCACCTCGTCGCTGTCCTCGAATGTCAGAGGATGAAGCTCCCTGTATCGCTGGAGTATCTCCCTCCAGGCCTCATACCTTTGCGGCTCCACGCTCTTTTTGGCAAGCGGGACCATCTCTTTTAACACCTCTTTCAAATCACCGACTATCGGATAGTCCACGTTAACAAGCTTTCCTATACTGCTTGGGTCGATATCAACATGTATGATTTTCGCGTATTTGGCGAACTCGCTAAGTTTCCCCGTCACCCTGTCATCGAACCTGGGCCCGAGGGCTATTAGCAAATCGGCCTCGCTCATCGCCATATTGGCCGCATAGCTTCCGTGCATCCCAACCATTCCCAAAAGCATGGGGTCGTCATATCTCAACACCCCTCTTGCCATCAACGTCTCTACGGCCGGGATTTGCGTATGGGCCACAAGTTCTCTTACCATATCGGCGCTGTTGGAGCTGATAATCCCGCCGCCAAGGTAAAATACCGGTTTTTTTGCCTCTTTTATAGCCTCCACCGCCTTTTTTATCTGCCTCATATTGCCTTTGACGGTGGGTTTGTAGGTATCTAGCTTCACGCTTTTTGGATAGTTAAACTCACCCATCTGGGCCGTTACATCCTTTGGTATATCCACATGAACGGGCCCCGGTCTGCCGGTTTTGGCTATATAGAAAGCCTCCGCCAAAATCTTTGGCAGCTCATCGGCGCTTTGGACCAAAAAGTTGTGCTTGGTGCAGGGACGGCTTATCCCAACCGCGTCAATCTCCTGGAAAGCGTCGGTTCCAATCATGCTTATGGGAACCTGCCCGCTTACAACCACCATCGGCACAGAATCCATATAAGCCGTGGCAAGGCCCGTTACGGCGTTGGTAAAACCGGGGCCGCTTGTGACAAAGGCCACACCCACGTTTCCCGTCGCTCTGGCATATCCATCGGCCGCATGGACCGCCGCTTGCTCATGTCTTGTTAAAATATGCTCAAAATATCTGTGTTTATATATCTCGTCATAAACATTCATTATGGCTCCGCCGGGGTATCCGAAAACTACCTCAACCCCCTCTTCTCTCATCGCCTCAACGACCATCTGAGCACCACTCATCTGTGCCATACTCTCTCCTACTGGTTAAATTAAGCTTATTTTAGCTTTTTTTGCTGCAAAATTCCAGAGCCAGCCCCTCCCTGACACCCTCGTCTATCACCACCATTTTTCCATAGCCGCACACATGCATCAGCTCCTCCAAAATCACCAGCCCGGCCATTACGGCGTCTTCCCTGCCGGTTCCAACGAGTTTGGCCCTCTCCTCTTTTGGCAGGCCAAAGAGCTTTTTATAAGCTCTTTTTATATCCTCGTAGCCGATTTCAATTCCGTCGACCAATTTTTTGTCAAAACTTTCATATGTAAGCCCAAGCTTCAGTGCGGCCACGGTGGTAGGCGTGCCTCCCGTGCCTACGAAAACCTTCGGTTTTCCAAAGAGCTCGAACAGGTCCAGGCAGTACTCTTTTACCTCTTTTAGCTCTCTTTTTATGCCAAAAACCATCTCCTCTTTGGTTTTGTAACGCTCTATTGTAGTTAAAATACCTATAGGAAAACTTTTCGATACAAACTCCTCTTTATGCTTTAAGATTATTTCAGTGGAGCCGCCACCTATGTCCGCTACCACGAATTTGGAGATATCGTAGCCGCTTCTTTTAAGCCCGTATTCCACCCCTCTTAGACTGTAATAACTCTCAAGCTGGGGCGTTATGACCTCTATCTCCACACCACAGGCCTCTTTTATCTCCTCTATCACCTCTTTGGCGTTTTTCGCCCTTCTAAAAGCCTCGGTGGCAACGGCTT
>JAMOUF010000186.1 GCA_027068245.1 Campylobacterales bacterium
AGAGAGGGAGTTTAGGGAGGAAAACTCACTGTTTAAGAGCTTATCCAATACAAAGGAGCCATACATCGTATCCTCGCATCTTACTACCAGCCTCTTGGCATCCTCTTCAAACTTGGAAAAGACGCTTTTAAAAAATACCGCCGAGGCGCTTTTTCCCAAATATCTATCTACGTTCTCCATAGCCGATGGAATCTCCAGCTGTAAAAGCCTTTTTTTATGGCCTATCTCCGTAAGCCGCCTATTCATATCCACAACCAGCTCGTCCAGCCATTTTTTTACATCATCCGAAGAAAAACCGAGCCGCCTTAACCTGTGATAGAACCTAAACCCGCTGGTTTTATCCTTTGACATCAAAAAACTGGCCGCCAAAACGGTCAGATAGGCCACATAGGCGTATCTAAGTTTGCGTTGCGAAAGGGTTATTTTAACTCTATCGTTTTTATAGTGGGGAGTTATCATAAACTGAGCCAAAATGGAGCCATCAAAAAGATAGTCGAAAAAACCCATCTTCTTTACGAAATACTCCCTTCCTATCTCATACAGATCATACCCGCACTCCTTTTTTTCAAAAAGGCGCATCTCCAAGGAGAAGAGTCTCTTTGCGCTGCTGTAAAAGGGAAGCAGGCTCCAACACTCCTTTTCCAGCAAAACCGCGCCAACACTCGTAACGCTTAAGAGCGAAAAACCTTCGTTTTTAATGTCGTTAAAATTAAAAAGAGGAGCCAGACGCTTAAATATCCGGTTTATTATCATATTGTAAATATCGTAATCCTCAAAGGCTTCCAAAGAGTCCATATCCAGGTTCGACTCATATATGATATAGTCATACACTATCTTTCTCACATCCTCGAAACCGAGCCTGGTTATGGCACTGGCAACATTGTCTACCCTGCTTACACCTGCGATCTCTATGGAGTTTGCGCGAGAGAGTATCTTCTCTTTCAACTCATCCAAAAGCTCTATACTGTCTTTGAATCTCTCTATATTAGTATTTGGGTCATCTACCTCAAGCATAATGTTTATCAAAGCCCTGTTTTTCTCCAGGTTATCCTCCAAAACGATTCTGCCGATCGAGATTTTTGAGCTCTTTTTAAAATCCACTCTCTTTACTTCTGCCAGGTGGTTTTTTATAAGCTCCATCTCAAAATGATCGAGCAGTTTTACGGCAACTTTCGATGGAGCTGTCCTAACCACCTCCCCTTCAAGCTTTCTATCTCCTATCTCAAACTCCACCCTCTCCCCCACTTCAATCTCTTTTAACTCGCAGGCAGCCAAAAAAGAGTCTTTGGATATATCGATGACCTCTCCCAAAGAACTCTTTAGGCTTTGTGTGATATATCTTGGGTTGAGTCGGCGGTTTAACCTTATAAACTCTTTGGTTTTAGCCTTTTTCTCATCTTTTTTTCTCTTAAAACCAAACAGCCCCATTCTAAACCCTTTTGTAAGTTATCAAGGCCTTATCCGGCTCTTGTGAAAAAAGCGCTACAAAATCGAGATCCACAATCTCAAAACCCTCGATTTTAAGCTCGTTTATATCATGGTAATACTGGGTTATTGTATCATTTTCTTTTATATAACATCCCTTGGGATCTTTGTGAAAATAGACTATCTTGGTATCAAGCCTCTTTTTGTCAAACTCAGCCTCTACGGCTACAAACTCATCCCCCTTCTCTATCCAAAGGGCTCCTTGAGCCACCTCCTCAAAGCCGTAAAGGGTGTTTATATCGCATAAAAAAAAGCCTCCGGGCTCTATAGTGTTACGAACGCAGCGTAAAAACCTTTTAACATCTTTGGGCGGAACATAGTTCAACACATCAAACAGCGCCACGGCCCCCTCATACTTTTTCTCAACGCCGCAGATATCCCTGACCTCACAACTCAATCCCCTGCTTTTAGCCATTTTAACCATCTCGGTGCTAAGATCGATGCCATCAGACTCTATCCCCTCTTTTGCCGCCAGCTCCATAAACGCGCCACTGCCACAGCCAATATCAAGTATATCCGAAAGCCCAAGCAGTTTGAGCTTGTTTAAATATATCTCATAAAGCCTTTTTCTCTCATTATCAAACCCCAGCAAAGACTCCACTTTCGCGTAGAGCTCAAGACCCATGCAAAACCTCTTTGATCTTCTGTCTTAGATCCAGTATTTCGCCCTTTTTCTCATAAAAACTGTTTTTGTTTGCTATCAAATAGGCACTGCTGTCCATAATCTTCAAAGCGGGTTTAAGGCCGTTTTGCCGCATGGTCTCCCCAGTCTCCACTATATCGACTATCATATCGGCCAGACCAACCAGAGGCGCCAGCTCTATAGAGCCGTAAAGCTTGATAATCTCCACAGGTATGGCCCGTTTGGAGAAAAAATCTCTGGTGATATTCTCCATCTTGGTAGCTACCTTCAAAGAGGGTTTTGAAAAATCTATCTCTTTGTCGCTTTTTATACCGATGCTGACACTGCACTTTCCAAACCCAAGATCCAAAACCCTCACAAGATCCAGCCTGTGCTCCTCCAGCACATCCAGCCCCACAACCCCGATATCGGCCGCCTTGTGGTACACATATGTGGGAACGTCCTGGCTTCTGACTCTTAAAAATTTGAAATCATCCACCTCCAAAATCAGTTTCCTGTCGCCAAATCTGAACTCTTTATTGAAAATCTTTTCAAACAGCCTAAGTGAATCGTCACCGATCCGCCCTTTAGGAAGCGCTACTGTCAACATACAAATCCTTTGCTTTTTTCATTCCTTTAAATATCAGCCCCTCGTCATATAGTGCTTTTGGCAAATATTTTTTCAACAATGCCCCGTCTCCACCGGTTAGATACAAAGGGCCGCCAAGAGTTTCTATAAACCTCACCAGAGGTATGAGGGCGCCAAAAGTTACTGCCTGGGCCGTATCCTTTGGAAGAGAGTCTGGTGATATATCTACAAAATCCCTCTCAAGCACAGAAGAGATAGCGGCATAACTTTTTTTTAGCTGCCAAAATCCTGGATATATAAATCCACCCTGATAGAGGCCATCTCTCATCACATCCACAGTAATCGCACTCCCTGCGTCAACCACCACTCCATCCCCAACGGCCATACATAGGGCTTTTCTATCTACTCCCATCCCCTCATACTCGCCATCTATCCGGATATAGGGGCCAAGATCATACCACTTTTCATACCCACTGATTTTCTGTTTTAAAGCTCTGTTGACACTGATATACCAAACCTCTTCGTCTTTGTATCTGTCTATATGTTTTACGGGCACGGATATGACTTTGTTCTCTTTACAGATATGCAAGGATGTGTTGCCTATATCAACGAGCATAAAAACTCCAACCCTCCTTTTGCAGATACTCTTTCGCTTTGGAACAAAAGGGAGCCTCAACAACCGCTATAAACCTTTTAAATCCATGGTTCAAAGAGCGTTGGATCAGATCTTTGATCTGCAAAAGATCCTCCGCATCCTTTCTTAAAAACCGGCTCTTTCTTTTAATATGAAGTATCAAAACATATCTGTTTGATATATCCACACCCTCAAAGGCCTCAACCCGCTTTTTTATTCCAAGGCTTTTTAGATCAACAGGCTTTAGCTCTTTTAAGAGCAATCCCTTTCTCTTTAACAGTTCAACCAGCTCTTTCATATCTTGTTATTGAGTTTAAAATATCTGTCTTTATAAAAGACTTTATCTTTGGATGTAAAGATATGGTCATCTATCTTTGCCGGGAACCTAAATATGTTGGAGACTCTCAAATCCTTGTCAAGTGCTATAATATACCCCTCTTTCTCTATCACATAGATATACTCACCATATATTGCGCCGGTAAAATGGGCGAAGGGATATTTCCTGCTTTTTAGCACGTTTAGCCCGGCATCGGTCAAAATAATCCGCCCATCTTTGGTAAGGATATAGACCCTGTCGCTCACATATATTACATCCGATATCTCAAGATCGAGCATATTGGTAAAATTTGGGCTAACCGAGACTATCCTGGTAGGTGTGGCTGCGATAAGGTTGTTGTCTATCACATCCAAAAAAATGATGTTGTCAAAATATTCCCCGGTTCCAACCACTATGTCTCTGATCTCTTTATCGCCATCCACTACCACGAGTTTCCCGTCCAGCGTGCCAAATACCACAAGACGGCCCAAAAAGATGGGGTTGGCTATCTTGGTATCCACCGCGATGGCGCTCTTTTGCTTGGAAGTATACAGCGAGCTGTCGCTTGCCATATCCAACACCTCCAAAGAGTTGTCGTCAAAGACCAAAGCCAGTATATCCTCTTTGAGGGTAGCGGCGACGGGAGCCTTTTTGTCGTAACTTTTTTTATATACCGTTTTGCCGCTGTTAACATCTATAACCTCAAGCTTCCCGCATCTGCTGGCGGCTATATATTTTCCATCTATTTTGTTGATAAAGAGAAAATCCTTCTTTAGCCTATGTCTCTCCAGCCCGTCACGGCTGATAAACATCCCGTTTTTAAGCGTAGCGCCATCTCTTAACAGATCTATAATGGGAGCTGGAAGGGAGCCGTCAAACTCCACGGTGCCGATAACCTCTTTTGGCTCGAAATATTTTTTCGAGCTGCAGCCCGAGATGAAAAAAAGAAGTGCCAAAAGCGCTAAAAGATACCTCATTTAGCCACCCCGTAATGCCTTAGCAGAAGCTTGAAAGGGTAGGCCGGGGAATTTTTGTCAACCTGTGCCAGCTTCTTATGGCCTGATGTTATATCCTCTTTCATATAGTCCAAATAGGCACCATCCAAAGCTGCGTAATCTTTTAGTATCGCATCTTTGTCTATCATATATCCGGATAGGGTTTTTTCGTCCTCTTTTATAATACCGATATGATAGATACTTAAATCCCTCAAGATGTAATCACCGCTTTTTGCGAGCTCTTCCAAAGCCCTGGTATCCTTTTTCTCAAGGGCGGTTTTATAAAGATAGAGCTGATAGAGTTTCGGGTTTTTGCTCTTTAAAACCTCCAAAGCCTCTTTATCCTGTGGATTTTGCAATAACCTTAAGTAGGCCTTGTTGGAAACTTCAAGATCATGCTCCACCTTCATCTGCCACCCCACATAGCCGATAGCCAAAATCACCGCCGCGGCGGCCAGGCCAATCAGAGGTTTTTTATACTTTTTATAAAATTTCTCCGCTTTTATTATGGATTCTAAAAATTTCTCCTCGCTGCTAAGCTCTTTTTTTATATACTCTATATTCTCTTTGGTTCCCAACGTCCATCCTTTAAAAACTTTTGATTATCTTATCAAAACAAAGTTTATTTTATGGTAAAATGCTAAAAAAATATGAAGGTGTTAAGATGGTAAAAATCGACGACGCGCTGCTGCAAAGACTGCAAAAACTGAGTATGCTCGAGATAGAAGAGGAGCTTAAGGCGGATATGGAAAAAGAGCTGAACCAGTTTTTGGAATTTGTGGAGGTGCTAAACGAACTGGACCTCGAAGGCCTTGAGGCCACCTTCAGCCCGCTTAGCCATCCGGCGCCTTTGAGAGAGGATATTCCCCAGCCCCAGCCGGAAGTCGCCAAAAAGATATTGCAACATGCTCCAAAGAGCGAGGATGACTTCTTTATCGTCCCCAAAATAATAGACTAAAGGTTAGCCGTGCCAATAGATATGAACTCTCTGTTAAAAACCGTCGTGGCCCACAACGCCTCGGACCTCCACCTGGTGGCAAACAGCGAACCACAGGTAAGGATCGACGGCAGGCTGGTTCCTCTAAATCTTCCCAAGTTAAAGGGTGAGGAGATAGAGGAGATTTGCTACTCCATCATAACCGACAAACAGAAAAAGGAGTTTGAGGAGAATCTGGAGCTGGATTTCTCGTTCGGCTTCAAAGATATAGCAAGGTTCAGGGCCAACTACTATAAAACCCTGGGAGAGGTGGCGGCAGCCTTCAGGATCATTCCAAACCAGGTTCCCTCCCTGGACGATCTGGGGGCGCCTGAGATTTTCAAAAGCCTCATAAAAAGGGAAAAAGGGCTTGTTTTAGTCACCGGACCAACCGGGAGCGGTAAGTCCACCACCCTGGCTGCCATGCTAAACGAGATAAACGAGAACGAACACAAACATATCATAACCATCGAAGATCCGGTGGAGTTTTTGCATAACAACAAAAAGGCCCTCTTCTCCTTCAGAGAGCTTGGCAGCGATACCAAATCTTACGCTACGGCTCTAAAATACGCCCTTAGGGAAGATCCGGACATCATACTCATAGGCGAGATGAGGGACCAGGAGACCATCCAGGCCGCTTTGACCGCAGCAGAAACGGGGCACCTGGTCTTTGGAACGCTTCATACAAATTCCGCTCCACAGACAATAAACAGGATCATAGACGTATTCTCACCCGAAGCCCAGGCCCAGATAAGAGCCCAGCTCTCCACGAGCCTCGTCGCCGTCATATCCCAGGCTCTGTTACCCAAAACGGAAGGGGGAAGGATCGCCGTGCATGAGATTATGATAACGAACCCCGCCATATCTAACCTCATAAGAGAGAACAAAATCCATCAGATCTATTCACAGATGCAGCTCAATCAGCAGCAAACCGGTATGCAGACCCAGACCAAAGTGCTGCAAAAGCTGCTTATGAATAAGATCATTTCCAAGGACGTGGCGCTTAAATACTCCAACAGACCCGAAGAACTTATCAACTTTATAAAACATCTATAAGGATTTTTATGGAACAGTTATCTACATTCGACCTGGTAGTGGGAGCTATCATTATATTACTTGGCCTAAAAGGTATGATAGACGGCTTTGTAAAAGAGTTTTTCGGACTTGCGGGCATCATAGGCGGTATATATTTTGGATCCAGATACGCCCAGGTGGTGGGAGAGTGGATAAGCCAGAACATATTTGAGATAAAAAACGAGGCTGCCGTATCCTTTGTGGGCTTTGTGGTGACTATGGCAGCCATCTGGATAGGTATGGTTATGCTGGGCTCGCTGGTTACCAAGCTTACCCACGCCTCAGGTGCGGGAACGCTAAACAGGATGCTTGGGGTGCTGTTTGGCTGGGCCAAGGTCTTTTTGATCTTCTCCGTTTTGATATATGCTGCCTCAAGTATGGAGCTTACCAGATCAGTTATAGAAAAATATACGAAAAACTCGAAGCTCTACCCACTGATGATAAAGACGGGAGCCTATATAATCAAACTAAAACCTCAGGACCTTCTACCCCAAAAGGTGAAAAAAAGTGGAGAGAGTGTGGCAAAAGAGGTAAAGGCGCAGGTGATTGAAGAGAGCGTAAACAGTGCTGTAAAACCGATAAAAGGAGAGTAATTGATATTTGACAACCAGTATGAGAGACTAAGAATCCAAAAGGCCAAAGAGCTTAAGGAGGCCGGCGTAAACCCCTATGGCCACGGATTTAAAAAAGAGATGAAAAACAGTGAGTTTTTAAAAAAATTCGCATACGTAAAAGAGTTGGAAGAGAAAAAAGACGAGAGCGTGGAGGTGACGCTAAGCGGCCGGATAAAGTTTTTGCGGCTTATGGGTAAGGCCGCCTTTGCGAAAATCGAGGACGAAAGCGGAGTGGTTCAGATATATTTCAGCAAAGACTCCCTGGGAGATGAGTGGTTCAAAAAGGTAAAAAAACTTATAGAGGTGGGTGACATCATCGAGGCAAAAGGGTTTCCCTTCGTTACCAAAACAGGTGAGCTGACACTTCACGCAAAAGAGCTGAACCTGGTTACCAAGGCTATAGTGCCACTGCCTGAGAAATACCACGGACTGCAGGACAAGGAGCTAAGATACAGACAAAGATATCTGGACCTCATTATGAATCCGGATGTAAAAAAGGTCTTTTTTCTAAGAAGCCGCATCGTCAGCCTCATAAGAGACTTTTTTGAAGAGCATGGATTTTTGGAGGTTGAGACACCTATGATGCACCCGATTCCAGGCGGTGCCAACGCCAGGCCCTTTGTTACGCACCACCACGCACTTGGCGTTGATAGATATCTAAGAATTGCGCCGGAGTTATATCTAAAAAGACTTATCGTCGGCGGCTTTGAGGCGGTATTTGAGATAAACAGAAATTTTAGAAACGAGGGAATGGACGCCACGCACAATCCGGAATTTAC
>JAMOUF010000187.1 GCA_027068245.1 Campylobacterales bacterium
GGTGAGAGTAGATAAAAATATGGAGAAAGAGCTTAGCCTCATAATTCCAAAAAAGGCCATTCTTGAGATACAAAAGCTCTTTTTTGAAGATATGAATATCTACTACAACGAGGTAAACCTGATTATCACGGACAGAAACTACTTCTTTTTTACAAAACTTATCAACGGAAAGTTTCCGGACTATGAAAGAATCATTCCAAAATCTCTAAATTATATTTTAAAGCTTCCAAAAGACAAAATGATAGAGGCCATAAAACAGATTACGATTATCTCCAACGAGATAAAACTGACCTTTTTAAAAGACAGGATAATCTTCAAAAGCCTAAGCGACGAAAACTTTGAGGCCCAGACGGAACTTGAGGTTCCCACCCCTTTTGAGGAGAAATTCGTAATGGCCGTAAACAGCAGATACATACTTGACTTTTTGGCAAATATTGATGATAATGAGTTTGAGATGGGAATCAACGATTCGGACCTTCCATTCGAGCTTAAAAACAACAATTTCATCACCATAGTGATGCCAATAGTAATATGATATTATTTCACAAAAAAAGAGGAAGTTTATGAGCGGTTACGGTGCGGAGAAGATAAAAGTTTTAAAAGGTTTGGAAGCTGTTAGAAAAAGACCCGGTATGTATATCGGAGATACCAGCGTAAAAGGGTTGCACCATCTGATTTACGAGGTGGTTGACAACGCTATAGACGAAGCTATGGCCGGATACTGTGACAAGATAGAGGTGACTTTAACGAAAGATGGAAGTGCCAGGATAAGCGACAACGGCCGGGGAATTCCAGTAGATATACACCCTACCGAGAAGATTCCGGCGGCGACGGTTGTTTTGACGGTTCTACACGCCGGAGGGAAATTTGGCGGAGACAGCGCCTACAAAGTAAGCGGCGGTCTGCACGGAGTTGGTGTCAGCGTCGTAAACGCCCTTTCAAAAAAACTTATAATGACGATAAAAAGAGATGGAAAAATCTGGAGACAGGAGTTTGAGAGGGGAATTCCGGTAACCGACCTGGTGGTTATAGGAGAGACGAACAGAACCGGAACCACGATAGAGTTCTGGCCCGATGATGAGATATTCGAAACCACGGAGTTCAAGTTCGAGATACTCTCAAAACGGTTCAAAGAGCTGGCCTACCTAAACCCAAACATCACCATAGTCTTTAAAGACGAAAGGGCCGGCAAGAAGGAGGTCTACCACTTCGAAGGCGGTATAAGGCAGTTTGTGGAGGATATAAATCCAAAAGAGCCGATTACCAATCCAATCCACTTCAAAGACAGGGTGGAGGATGTTGAGGTGGATATCGCCCTTTTATACAACACGGGGTTTGACGAGAGGCTTTTAAGTTTTGTAAACAATATCAGAACGCCTGAGGGGGGAACCCATGAAAGCGGTTTTAGAGCTGGGCTTACAAGGGCGATATCCAACTACATAGCCCAAAACGCCAGCGCCAAAGAGAGAAATATAAAAATAACAGGAGACGACGTTAGAGAGGGCCTTGTGGCAGTCGTCAGCGTAAAGGTCCCAGAGCCACAGTTCGAGGGACAGACAAAAGGAAAACTTGGAAGTAGCTATGTGCGGCCGATAGTGCAAAAGCTCACATACGAAAAACTTACCAAATATTTTGAAGAGCACCCGATTGACGCCAAAGCCATTATGAACAAAGCCATCGCCGCGGCAAGGGGCAGGGAAGCCGCTAAAAAGGCCAGGGAGCTTGTTAGGCGAAAAGACAGTATGAGCGTGGGAACCCTTCCTGGAAAACTTGCCGACTGCCAGAGCAAAGACCCCTCTATAAGCGAGCTTTTTTTAGTTGAGGGCGACAGTGCGGGTGGTAGCGCCAAGCAGGGCCGTGACAGAGTCTTTCAGGCGATACTGCCCCTTAAGGGAAAGATTTTGAATGTGGAGAAGGCCAAGCTGGATAAGATATTGAAATCAGAAGAGATTAAAAATATTATCACGGCCCTTGGATGCGGTATCGCAGATGAGTTTGACGAGGAGAAGCTAAGATACCACAAGGTTATCATAATGACTGACGCCGATGTGG
>JAMOUF010000188.1 GCA_027068245.1 Campylobacterales bacterium
TTCCTGGGCCATAATAGTTATATCTACCTTTACGGGTTCGAAGCCGCACTCTTGCAAAAGTTCTTTTACCTCTTTTAAAAGCTCTTTGGAATCTATGCCTTTGTATCTGTCGCTGCTGTCTGGAAAAAGCTCCCCTATATCTCCGAAATTTGCCGCACCCAAAAGGGCGTCTATAAGAGCGTGTATCACCACGTCGGCATCCGAGTGTCCGGCAAGTCCCCTGGAGTGTTCTATTTTGACTCCTCCCAAAAAGAGCTCCCTGTTCTCATCGAATGGGTGAACGTCGAAACCCTCTCCCACAAGCTCGGTTTTGGAGGGTTTTTCGATGCAGTCCAAAAATCTCAAATCCTCTTTGTAGGTGAGCTTCATAGCCCTTTTGTCGCCCTCCACATACTCTACCTTCGCGCCTATGGCTCTTATGGCGCTGCTCTCGTCGGTAAACTCCCTTTGGCTTTGCAGGGCTTTTTTCAGCGTATCCGTGCGGCAGAGTTGTGGGGTTTGAATGAGCTTGACCTCACTGCGCTCTATTGTTTCGTTTTGATACACCACCGTATCCGGAGGGGAGATATAGGGCACAACGCAGTCGGCTGCCTCTTTTTTATCCAATATACGCCGCACCATATCCCCGTTTACGCAGACCCTGGCTATGTCGCTCACAAGCAGATAGGGCGTTTGCACCTCTTTCAGTGCGTTTTTCACGGAGGCCTGCCTGCTTTGGCCCCCCTCGATTATCAGGTAGTCGCAATACTTCTCAAAGAGCGGTTTTTCCCTTTTGGAGGAGGTTATGATGATTTTGTGGAATTTTTGCATCTTTTCGAACCGTTTGGCAACATAGAGCCAAAGCGGAAGTTCACCGGTAAAAAGCCACTGTTTTTTGGCTTTCAGCCCGAATCTGCTGGAACTTCCCGCACCAAGTAACACCAGTGTTAAATCGGACAATCCCTATCCTTTTTGCGTAATTGTTACAAAATTATACACTATAAAAGCTTTTTTTAATCTTTTTTACCAAGGTTACAAAGGGTGGTGAAGAGGGGCGGGATTTTTATATAGAGGATAAATATATAGACTTACGAGCATTTAAAGAAAGAATTAAGTAAAATATATGTAAAAATCGTAGGTAACGTTTTGTAAAACGAGAATGAAATTTGGTTAAAGGATATATTATGAGAAGAGAGTGGGTGAAAAAAAGGGAAAATGACAGCGTCAGAACTCAGATGTATTATGCGAGGCAGGGGATTGTGACCGAGGAGATGGAGTATGTGGCGAAGGCTGAGGGGCTGGAGCCGGAATTTATACGAAAAGAGGTGGCAAGAGGGAGAATGATAATTCCTGCAAATATCAACCATATCCACCAAAAGCCGATGGCAATCGGTATCGGAGCCAAATGCAAGATTAACGCCAACATCGGAAGCTCCGCTTTGGCGAGCGATGTAGAGGGTGAGGTGGAGAAGGTGAGAGTGTGCCAAAAGTATGGTGCCGATACCATTATGGACCTCTCCACGGGCGGCGATTTGGACGCTATCAGGCAGGAGGTCATAAAAAATGCGGAGGTTCCCATAGGAACGGTGCCTATATATCAGATTTTACACGACTGCAACAACAAGATAGAGGATTTGACCATCGACAAGATGCTCGAGGTAATCGAGAGACAGGCGAAGCAGGGGGTCAGCTACTTTACCATACATGCGGGATTTTTGCTCCGTTTTATGCCGCTGGTTGCCAAAAGAAAGATGGGAATAGTCAGCAGGGGTGGAAGTTTGATGGCTGCTTGGATGATGCACTACCATAAGGAAAATCCGTTCTATACGGCCTTTGACGATATTTTGGATATCTGCAGAAAATATGACGTCAGCCTCTCTTTGGGAGACAGTCTAAGGCCGGGATGTCTGGCGGACGCCAGCGACGACGCTCAGCTTGAGGAGCTGAAGGTTTTGGGAGAGCTTACCCTAAAAGCCTGGGACAAGGACGTTCAGGTGATGATAGAGGGCCCGGGACACGTGCCTATGAACCAGATAGAGAGGAACATAAAGATAGAAAGAGACTACTGCCACGAGGCGCCGTTTTACGTTTTGGGGCCGCTGGTTACCGACATAGCCGCCGGATACGACCATTTGGCAAGTGCCATAGGAGCTGCCATGGCTGGCTGGTATGGAGCCAGTATGCTCTGTTACGTAACTCCCAAGGAGCATCTGGGACTGCCTAACGCCCAGGATGTGAGAGAGGGTATAGTGGCCTACAAAATAGCCGCCCACGCAGCCGATATCGCCAGAGGCAGAAAGGGTGCCAGAGATATCGACGATGCGATGAGCGACGCCAGATACAGATTTGACTGGAACAAGCAGTTCGAACTGGCACTCGACCCGGATAGAGCAAAAGAGTATCATGACGAGACGCTACCCCAGGATGTCTTTAAAGAGGCGGAGTTTTGCTCCATGTGCGGGCCGAAATTTTGCAGTTATAAAATTACGCAAAACATAATGGAAGAGCATGGAATTGAGCAAGAGGGTGCGTAACAGAGAAAATCAATTTTTTTTAAGCTAAATAGGATAAAATTAGTCTGATTTAAACAAAGGAGAGCGTAGATGCTAAACGAAAACAGTGTAAAAGAGGTGCTAAGCACCGTTACGTATCCGGGATTTACAAAAGATATCGTAACTTTCGGGTTTGTAAAAAACGTCGAGGTAAACGGCGACAAGGTTGCGGTGGAGCTTGATATCACCTCCAGCGCACCGGAGGTTGCCCAGCAGCTAAAAGATGAGATTACCAAAAAGCTTCAGATGAAGGGGGCCAAAGAGGTCATAGTCAACATAAACCAGCCAAAAATGCCACGGGAGACCTCCAGCAGGGGCAAGAACCTGGCTCCACAGGTTAAAAACTTCGTAATGGTAAGCAGCGGTAAAGGGGGTGTGGGTAAATCCACCACCACGGTGAACCTGGCTATCGCTACCGCGATGCAGGGCAAGAAGGTGGGTATTTTGGATGCGGATATATATGGGCCCAACATTCCAAGAATGATGGGGATTTTAGGGGTTCAGCCGGAAGTTGTGGGTAACAAGGTAAAACCTATCGAGACCAAATATGGCGTCGAGGTTATGAGTATGGGCGTGCTTATGGAAGAGGGCCAGAGCCTCATTTGGAGGGGTGCTATGATTATGAAGGCCATCGAGCAGTTTTTAAGGGATATTTTATGGAGCGATTTGGATGTGCTCTTTATAGATATGCCTCCAGGAACCGGTGATGCTCAGCTGACTTTGGCCCAAAGCGTTCCGGTGACGGCCGGTGTCACCGTAACCACCCCGCAGCTGGTAAGCCTGGATGACAGCAGAAGAAGTTTGGATATGTTCAAAAAACTTCACATACCAATCGCGGGCATCATAGAGAATATGAGCGGTTTTATATGTCCAAAATGCTGCACCGAGAGCGATATATTCGGCAAAGGCACGGCTCATGAGGTGGCTTTGGAGTATGGCACGGACGTATTGGGAGAGATTCCAATCGAGCCTGCGATAAGAGAGGGAGGAGACGAGGGTAAACCGGTGGTTTACTACCATCCGGACAGCGAGACCTCCAAGCGCTATCATCAAGCCGCCAACAAACTGTGGCACTTTATAGAAAAAGTAAACGAAGAGGGCGGCGCCAGCAACGAGGCCATCCAGCCAACGACGCCTCCGGGAGTCAGTGCCTGTTCCACCGGCGGAGGTTCCCATTCGGGCGGATGCAGCCACTAAGATTAGCCCTTTGGGCTAATTTTGATATAATATTTTTAAAAATATTCAAGAGGCTTTATGCAAAAAAAAATAGCGGTAATCAACACCAAAGGCGGTGTCGGCAAAAGCACTGTAAGTATGCAGCTGATAGTTCCCTACCTCTTCCAAAAATCGAATACTCCCATATCTTTTTTTGAGTTTGATGATGAGAACGAGGACAGTATCTCCTTTGAAAAAAGCAAACTTGTCTGGCTGGAGAAAATAAAGATATCGGGAAGCGATTTAAGAGAGGAGCTAAGAGATATCCTTTTGCTGGAGAACAACATCGTAATGGACGTGGGAGCCAACAAAACCGCCATATATGTGCTGGACGCGCTTATCGACAGCGGTATGATATATGCTCTGGATGCGGTGGTGATACCTTTGATGGATGGGGAGCTGGATGCCACAAGTGCCATAAACATCTACCAGAAGGTAAAAAACGCCAATCCGGATATAAAGACGCTTTTCGTTTTGAATAGATGGAACGAAAGCCGTGAAATCGAGTCCCAGTTCGATATATTTTTAGGCGACAAATACGGTTTTTTCGATACCAAGGGAGTGATAAACTATATCGACGAAAATGACAGAAATTACACCGTTTTAGCCGACAGCGACGCGATAAAATACTCCAGGGCCTTTGGCATAACTCTCTGGGAGTTCGCCAATTTGGATATGGATATAGACAAAGAGCTCAAAGAGGCCATAGAAAGAGGTGCCTCAAAAGAGGATATCCGGATACTAAGTTTTAAAAAATCGTTGAAAAAAGATTGTGAGCGTTACAAAGAGAGGGTTTTGGAAAAGGCTTTCGACAAGCTGGAGACGGCGCTGGATTAGGCCTCCAGCACATCTGCGTATCTTTTTTTGATTTTATCTATCTTCTCCTGGGCTATCTGGGTAATGAGACTTACCGACAGGTTCTCCTCTGTGGCCGAATCTATGCTTGTCTCCAGGTTTATTATCTCGTTCTTCGCAGCCTCTATCAGTTTTAGCATCTGTGAAAAAATGATGTTGAAGCCGCCGCCATCGCCTTCCGTGTGGGCTGATTCTATCAGGCCGTTTATATGGATAAAATCGAGCCTGTTTATCATAACGTTCAGCTCTTTTATGTTGTAGTATATGGAACGCAGTTTGCTTTTTGAGTTGTAGATGTTCTGGGAGAGGTTCGCCGAGTAGTATGACAAAAGGTTGAAAAGCTCGTTGATGTTTTTGAGAATCTCTCTTTTTTTCTCATCGTCGATTTTGGAGCTGGATAGGTTTTGAATCATCTCTTTTAGAAAAAAGACAATCATTTCTATAATCAGTTTGGATGTGAGGATACTAAAGCCAATATCTTCTATATCTTTTTTCGTATCTTCTATCAGATTGCTCATCTGAAGTATCTTTCTCTCGCTAAGCTCCGCGTTTTTTCTCATCTCATGTGAGAGCGTCGAGAAGCTTACTCCCTCTTTTTTCACTTTGTAGCTCTCTATGGAGGCGTTTAGTGAAAGAAGCCTTATATCTTCGGCAAGTTCGAATATGAATTTGGATTTGCGGCTCAGTTCGTCGTTGAGGTTTAAAAAGAGGTTCACTTTGCCGAAAATCTCGTTGAAATAGCGGTTGATTCTAAAAAAGAGCGTCTCAAGGGTGCATAAAATCTCGATAAACTCCATATTTTCCGGCACCACAGCCGTCAAATCCACCTCACAACCTTTGATGGAATCGGTTTTCAGTATCTCCTCGCGGCTTTGAATCTCCTCGAAAAAGGCCTTTTTGGAAAAATCCTCATAACTCTCGAAACCCATCTCTTTGAGTCTTTTTAACATATACTCCAAAGCCGCGTCCATATCGTGTTTGTATTCGTATTCGAGCACCTCTTTGTAGAACTTTGGAATTATCTCAAATATTTTTGATGTGGGTTTTAATCTGATGGAGATATACTTTTCAATCTCCCCTTCGCTGTTTAAAACCGGATAGATAGCTGCCAAAACCCAGTAGTAGCTGCCGTCTTTGGCCATATTTTTCACATACCCCACAAAGGGTTTTTTCGCCTTTATCGTATTCCATACCGCCTTGAATACCGCTCTTGGCATATCCGGATGTCTGATAATGTTGTGGGGCTTGCCGATAAGTCCCTCTTTTCCCAGTTTCGATACCCTTACAAATACGTCGTTTCCCGTCAGTATCACGCCTTTTGTATCCGTAATGGAGAAGAAAAGTTCATCTATGCCAAAGGGTGATTCCACATTTTTTGGCTCCACCCCACGCTTATTATAGACATTTTTATACATCTTTTACCTTTAAGCTAATTTTTCCATCTCTTTTGTGGATATTATCGCATATATCTTCATCAACTCTTTCATCAGATTGGAAGCCGTTTCCGCCAGCTCCGTCATCTTCGCGAACACCTCGTCGTTTTTGTTCTCTTTTTTCAGCCTCATAAGCTCTGCAGAGAGGTTGTGGACCGTTTTGTGTAGGTCTTCTATATCGGTCAAAATTGCCAAAACCTCGTCACCGTACTCTTTCAAATCCTTGAAAGCCTGCTGGGAATAGAACCACTTTCCAAAATCACAGCTGGTATAATCGGTAAGCGAGATGTTCTCATACCCCTCCAGTGCTTTGGCTGTATTTGTAAGATATATCGAGTGTGATTCTATGGCGTTTAGAATCTTGGTTATCGGTTTCTCTTTTTGATATTCGCTGCACTTGTCGTAACCCTCTTTCAAATCCTCTATGGTTGATAGAACCCTAAGGCCCGTTTTGGCCGCAAGCTCTCTGGTGGTTTTAAGTTCGCTGTTAAGAGAGTTTATCTCTTTCGAGAAGGTGTAGATATTGTCTTTTTGGGTATTGGTGTATTGAACCTGTTTTTTTATAAGTTCCGATACGTTGTGGCTGTTTTGTTTGATTTTATGGAAGGATTTTTGAACCAGGCTGGCCCCTTCCGCGCTGTCTTCTACGATATTTTTGGCGTTTGTCACCACTTTAGAGGTATTATCCATCTCATCCATAACCGATATCGTCACCTCCCGTATCTCGCTGGCGCTCTTACTGGTCTTTTCCGCAAGCTTTCTGACCTCGTCCGCCACAACCGCAAAACCTCTACCCACCTCTCCGGCCCTGGCCGCCTCTATGGCCGCATTTAGCGCCAACAGGTTGGTCTGCTCGGTGATTTCCAAAATCACGTTTAGAACATGGTCTATCCCGCTAATCTTTCTTTTTAGCTCTTCGGTTGTTTTTGTGAGATTATCCATCGCCTTTACCGATTCCAAAATATCGTTGTTGGTTTTATTGAGAATCGTTTCGCCATGCTCTATCTCGTCGGTGGTATTTTTCTGTGCGCTCTCTATCTCGTTGATACTTTGCATAATAGTATCTGTGATTTTCAGGCTCTCTTCGCTGGTGTTTAGGATATTGTCAAAGGAGTCCTGAAATTTTTCGAACCTGTTTTTGAATCTGTAGATACCGGTTTTGATAAGTGCCACGTTAAAGAGGCTTTCGGCAAGTTTGCCGCCGCTTTCTATCCATCTTAGATTATCCTGCCTCAAAATCTCGTGCAGTCGCTCTTCGCAGTTTTCCAGCTCCTCTTGGTTGAAATCCGCTCTTAGTTCATGATTTTTTTTACCCATTTCCAACTCCTGTTATTTTTTTTTGGCCGAAAATATAGCCTCTATTTTGGATTTTATCTTATCCGGCGTAAAGGGTTTTGAGATGTAGTTGTTAACCCCCGTTTTCAACGCCAAAATAACGTTTTCCTTCTTCGCCTCGGCTGTCACCATCAAAATCGGCAGATGTTTCAAAGCAGGGTCCTTTCTAATCTCCTGGACCAGCTCGATGCCCGTCAGATTTGGCATATTCCAGTCGGTTATGACAAAATCGAACTTCTGGCTTCTCAGTTTTTGCAGGGCCACCTGGCCGTCTTCGGCCTCTTCTATATGGTGAAACCCCATCTCTTTTAAAATATTTTTCAAAATTCTTCGTATCATCGGTGCGTCGTCTACCACCAAAATCTTGATATCCCTACTTGGTAACGGCATAAATCCTCCTATTTTTTAATAGCGTATTGGTGAACTATATGAAGCAGATCTTTTGTATCGAACTTGACCAGGTGTGCGTTGGCGTTCACGAACTTGGTCTTATCCACCGTCGCCTTGTCCGAAAGCGAGGTGTTTATGACAACCGGAATCTTGGAAAAGAGAGGATCCTCTTTTATCTTTTTGGTAAATGTGAGACCGTCCATACCCGGCATCTCTATATCGCTTATGATAAGTTGCAGTTTATCCGTTATATCCACGCCCTCTTTTTGTGCCTTC